>CCMO02000001.1:5533622-5612001 GCA_000751295.2 bacterium YEK0313 | reverse complement strand
CAGCGAACATGTCGGCCGCGCGCGCCGGCACGCCGGCCACCGCCGCCGGCGGATCCAGCGCCTTCAGGCTCCGGCGGAAGGCGTCGACGTCGAGAGCCGGGTCGAGCGCCGACAGCATCAGCTCCTCGAGCGCTGCGAAATAGGCCGACCGGCCGGCCGTGGCGGGCGGCGCGAAATGGGTGCCCTCTTCGGCGACCGCGGCGACGGTGAGCGGAAAATAGCGGCCGACCCCGTCGACGCTCGGCATCAGCGCCCCCAGCAGCGGCTGGTCGAGGACCCCCGCCCCGCACCAGAAGCGCCAGATCGGCGCCTTCAGGAAGATCTCCGTCCAGTCGGGGCCGAGCACGTGGCGGCTCGTCGCCATCGCCCCCTGCAGCCAGGTCTCCCAGGGCCGGAGCACCGCCGACGGCAGGTCGAAGGCGACGAAGTCGCGCTTGGCCGGCAGCTTCCCGAAGAGGCCATGGCTCATGATCGCATCACCGGCTGCCGGGACAACGGAATTCGCGCAACAATGTCGAGGTTAGCGGATTGACGGGCGCGGCGACATTGATCGCATAGGCGACGTCGCGGCCGCCGACCGAAAAGCTGGCGATGACGGTTTCGCCGCTGCGCTGGACGGTGCCGGCTTCGAGCAGGCGGAACAGCGCCCAGGCACCGTCGCGCTGCAGGGTCGCGGTGCGCCCGGCCTGGTCCAGGACCAGGATGACCGCCGCCTTCTGCATGCCGGCCGGTCCCGGCCACTGCATGGCGGTCGGCGCCTCCGGCGGCCGGGGCCGCTGCGGCTGCTGCGGCGGCGCCTGCGGGCGCTGGCCGAACAGCACTTCCAGCGCCGAGGGTTGCGGCGGCGGGGGCGGCGGCTCCGGCGCGTCCTTGGCCAGGATCGCGCCGTTCACTTCGAGCCGCGCCGACTGCACGCCCTGGGGCATGGTCATCGGCCGGGCGACGAAGGCAAAGCCTGCGGCGCCCGTGCGCATATAGGTCTCGCGGATCGCCGCCGCGCGCTGGAAGTCGCGCAGCAGCGCAACCGGCAATTGCCGCCCGACGGGATGGGTCTGGTTCCAGCTCCATTCGCGCCGGGTCGTATCCGCATAGGGCGCGAGATTGGCCGCGAAGAAACGGTCGATCGTGCCGTTGGTGCCGAACAGCTTCTCGAAATCGGCGAGCGCCATTTCGCTGGTCGACCCGCGCACGAAGGGATAGCGGCCGCTGGTGGCCAGCCGGCAGGGTTCGGTGACCTGCTCGGCCAGCGCCTGGCCGAGCCGTGCCAGCGTGGTTCCGGTCGCGTCCGAATCGAACGAATTGGCGGCGGTCTGCATCATGGTCGAGAAGGGCGGCGGCAGGCGTGTCGCATTGCCGCGCAGCGACTGCAGATGCGTCCTGAAGGTCTGGGCCGCGCCCGCGGCCTGCGCGGGATCGGCCATGGCCATCAGCGACTGGTGGATGTCGCTCAGGTTCTTGATGAGGTCGTCGATCGGCCGCCGCCCGCCCTGGGCCTCGACCACGACATGCATGGCGCGGAACGAGGCTTCGATGTCGGCGCCGGGCACCACGCCTTGCGGGAAGGCCGGCCGCGGCGGCGGCGCCGGCTGTGGCGCGGCCCCCGCCGGCTTCGGGCGCTCGCGGGTGAGCTGGGTCTCCTCGCGGATCGATTCGAACAGTGCGATCAGCGGCGAGGTGGCCCGCGCCGCCGCGTCCAGCGTCACATAGCCCGGCCGGTCGGCGGTCAGCGAGCGGATGCGCAGCGTGCCGAGCGCCTGGGTCCAGGCGCGGCTGAACTCGGCGCCGTAGCGTTCGAGCAGGGCCGGCTCGAGCCGGTCGAACTGACGCTGCAGCGCCTGCTGGTCGGCCACCTCGCCCATCAGCCCGCGCTCACGCCCGACCTGGGCGCGCACCTCGGCGAGGCGGCCGAGAAAGGCCTCGTGGAAACCGTCATAGGTGAACAGGAAGGGCACGCGCACCGCGTCGAGATCCTCGCCGACGCGCGCCTCGAAGACGCGCGCGGCGTCCTGCCCGCCCTTGGCCTTGGCGGTCCAGTCGCGGCCGCGCTGCTGGGCGGCGGCGGCGCGGATCAGCTCGAAGGCGCGATCGATCACGCCCATCCGGCCGAGCGTCTTCTGGGTCTCCTGGATCAGCGCCTCGTCGAGCGCGACAGCCCGCGTCTCGGTCGGCGGATCGAACTCCATGAGCGCGTCGAGATGTTCGGCCAGCATGCGCCGGCCATCGGCATTGGCGGCACCGCGGAACTGGCCCTGCTCCCAGTCATTGCGCAGGAAGGTCCTGACCTGGTCCTTCACCAGCGGCTCGCGCCCGCCCAGCATCAGATAGACCGGCAGCGCCTGGTAGGCATAGGCGGCATCCTGCGGCCGGCTGCGCAGCTCGCTCTCCAGCCGGTAGAGGATGCGCGGCCGGAAATGCCGCTCGAGCGCGGCCTGGTAGGTACTCTCGGCGGCCGAATTGAGCCGCGGCCTCTGGCTAAGGCCGAAGGTCTCGGCGAGCGGCGCATCCTCGTCGCGCTGGGCATATCCCGCCGGCATGGTGCGCAGATGGAAGAGGTGGCGCAGCGGCCGGGACAGGTCGCCGTCGCCGATCACCGTCTCGGCGCTGACGTCCTCGCCGATCTGCCGGTAGCGCGTCGAGCTCTGGAACGTCTCTTCGATCAGCCCGCTGTTGCGCTGGAAGCTGACCCACCAGGCGCCGGCGAGCGCTGCGGCGCCAAGCCCGATCGCGGCAAAGCCGAGCCCGCGCGCCAGGCCCATGCGCCGGACCACGGCCCGGTTGGTCGACACCCAGCCGGCCTCGCCGACGATCACCTTGGTGATGAGATCGGTGAGGAAATAGCTCCTGCCGAGGCCGGAATAGCCACCCGCCGCCCGCTCCTCGGCCCCGAACGACCGGCTGAGCGCGCCGATCAGCCGGTCGATCGGCGTGCCGAGCTGGGTTCCCGAGGTGAAATAGAAGCCGCGCAGCGTGGCATTGGCATGGTAGCGCGTCGGCTCGAAGATCCGGCCGAGAAAGTCGGCGACCGCCGGCTTGCAGGCGGCCATCTGGCTCGGAAAGCTCAGCACCTGCACCTTGGAGACCGGCGCCGGCTCGTCCTGCAGCCGGTCGACCATTTCAAGGTTCAGCCGCTCGACCAGCAGGTCGAATTCGTCGGCGACGTCGCCGACCTTGTTCAGCGTCTTGTCGTCGGTCTGGAAGGTGGTGCCCCATACCACGCGGCGACCGGCCTCGTTGAGGTGGCCGAAAAACTCCACGAAGCCGGCAACGAGATCCGCCTTGGTGAACATGGCGTAGACAGGAAAATCGACCTTCAGCCGCTCGTGCAGCTCGAGCAGCCGGGCCCGGATCGCATCGGCATGGCCGCGCACGGCCTCCGGACCGGCCGTCGCGAGGTCTTCGAGGCTGATGCAGACGATGACGCCGTTGATCGGCTGCTTCGGCCGGTTTTCCTTCAGCAGGTCCAGGAAGGCGAGCCAGCTCTTCTGGTCGCCCTTCGCATCGGAATCCTGCGTGGTGTAGCGACCGGCCGTGTCGATCAGCACGGCCTCCTCGGTGAACCACCAGTCGCAATAGCGCGTGCCGCCGACGCCGGCGATCGCCGCCGGCGTCCGCCCTCGCGCCAGCGGGAATTTCAGCCCGGCATTGATCAGCGCCGTCGTCTTGCCGGAACCCGGCGGCCCGATGATCATGTACCAGGGCAGGTCGTAGAGATAGTCGCCCTTTGCGCCGGAGGCCTTGCGCAGGGTCTGGAGCGCGTCCTTCATCCGCTCGGCCAGCACCTCGCCGTCGCCGCTCGACTCGGCGTCCTCGGCGCCTTCGCCTTCCAGCCCCTTGGCGAGCAGCGCCTCGGCGCGGCGGCGCCGGACGATAGTCACCACGACGGCCGCGGCGAGGATCGCGACGATCAGGCCGATCGCCAGCCAGCGGCTCCAGGCCGGGTCGAGCGGGCGCAGATTGGCGATCGCCACCAGCGGCCCGACGAACCAGATGAGCGCCGCCAGCGCCAGCGCGCCGATCACGTATGACACGAGCAGGAGCCAGACCTTCATCGTCATCGTCCGCAGCCCTTCAGCCGGTCATCGGCAGGATGTCGCGCGGTCGCGCGGGATCATCAGCTCGACACGCCGGTTGCGTGCCCTGCCCTCGTTGGTGTCGTTGCTGTCGAGCGGCTGGTCGGCGCCCTTGCCCTCGACCTCGATGCGTTGCGGCTGGCTGAGCGCCGGCCGGATCAGGTTGGCGACGGCCTGGGCCCGTTCGACCGACAGATGCCAGTTCGACGGAAAGCGGGCGGTGGCGATGCGCGTCGCGTCGGAATGGTCGATGACCCGGATGGCGCCCGGCTGGCGCTCCAGGATCTGGCCCATCTTTTCGGCGATCGGGCGGAAGCTGTCGAGCACGGTCGCCTGGCCGGAGGCGAAGGATGCGAAGGCCCCGACCCTCAGGATCACCGCATTGGCGCTTTCCACCACGCTGAGCTTGCCGCTGGCGATCTCGGTGGCGAGACCGGCCTTGATGCAGTCGAGCTGGGTCGAGGCCGGCGGTGGCGGCGGCGGAGCGACCGGGCGGCTGCGCAGGAGAGCGACGGGCCCGTCCGGCACGACGCGCCTCAATTCGCCCGCGACCATGTCGGCGGAGCCGGCGAGCAGCAGCCGCAAGGTGATATAGGTCACGCCCAGCACCGCCGCGGCGACCGCCGCCACCGACCAGAGCGGCACGCGGAAGCCGACGGCCGCCGGCGGCAGGTCCTGGCCACGCCAGTGCGGCGACAGGTCGAGCTCGGTGCGCGGCCTGACCCGCCTCAGCGTCTCGTAGAGATTGCGCTGGATCGTCTGCAGCGTCGCGGCGCCGCCGCCGGATGTGCGGTGGATGCCCTGGAAGCCGATGGCGAGGCAGGTATACATCAGCTCGAGCAGATCGTAGTTGCGCAAGGGATCGAGCTTGGCCTTGTCGAGCTTTTCGAAGAAGCGCACGCCGCCGACGCGCTCGCCGAAGAAACGCGAGAGCATGCTGTACTGGGTCCAGATCGGCCGGTCCTCGGACGGAATGTTCTGGACGATGTCGTCGGCGGTGGCGGCCAGCGCATATTTGGCGTCGCTCGCCGTCTCGGCGGCCACGCCATGGCCGAGCACCTGGCGCTCGAAGCCGTCGATCGCATCGGCCACCTGATCCATCAGGTCCGCGAAGCGAGCCTGCATGAGCGAGGCCCGCAGCCGGCCGAGCAGCAGCAGCAGCGGCCCTGCTGCCTCCAGCAGCACATTGTCGTTCGGCGCGACCGGCACGTCGCGTTTCAGCAGCATGACCTGGCCGGGCTCCGGCCGCGCGGCCGGAGCCCGGCCAGGTCATGCTGCTGAAACGCGACGTGCCGGTCGCGCCGAACGACAATGTGCTGCTGGAGGCAGCAGGGCCGCTGCTGCTGCTGCTCGGCCGGCTGCGGGCCTCGCTCATGCAGGCTCGCTTCGCGGACCTGATGGATCAGGTGGCCGATGCGATCGACGGCTTCGAGCGCCAGGTGCTCGGCCATGGCGTGGCCGCCGAGACGGCGAGCGACGCCAAATATGCGCTGGCCGCCACCGCCGACGACATCGTCCAGAACATTCCGTCCGAGGACCGGCCGATCTGGACCCAGTACAGCATGCTCTCGCGTTTCTTCGGCGAGCGCGTCGGCGGCGTGCGCTTCTTCGAAAAGCTCGACAAGGCCAAGCTCGATCCCTTGCGCAACTACGATCTGCTCGAGCTGATGTATACCTGCCTCGCCATCGGCTTCCAGGGCATCCACCGCACATCCGGCGGCGGCGCCGCGACGCTGCAGACGATCCAGCGCAATCTCTACGAGACGCTGAGGCGGGTCAGGCCGCGCACCGAGCTCGACCTGTCGCCGCACTGGCGTGGCCAGGACCTGCCGCCGGCGGCCGTCGGCTTCCGCGTGCCGCTCTGGTCGGTGGCGGCGGTCGCCGCGGCGGTGCTGGGCGTGACCTATATCACCTTGCGGCTGCTGCTCGCCGGCTCCGCCGACATGGTCGCGGGCGAATTGAGGCGCGTCGTGCCGGACGGGCCCGTCGCTCTCCTGCGCAGCCGCCCGGTCGCTCCGCCGCCGCCACCGCCGGCCTCGACCCAGCTCGACTGCATCAAGGCCGGTCTCGCCACCGAGATCGCCAGCGGCAAGCTCAGCGTGGTGGAAAGCGCCAATGCGGTGATCCTGAGGGTCGGGGCCTTCGCATCCTTCGCCTCCGGCCAGGCGACCGTGCTCGACAGCTTCCGCCCGATCGCCGAAAAGATGGGCCAGATCCTGGAGCGCCAGCCGGGCGCCATCCGGGTCATCGGCCATTCCGACGCGACGCGCATCGCCACCGCCCGCTTTCCGTCGAACTGGCATCTGTCGGTCGAACGGGCCCAGGCCGTCGCCAACCTGATCCGGCCGGCGCTCAGCCAGCCGCAACGCATCGAGGTCGAGGGCAAGGGCGCCGACCAGCCGCTCGACAGCAACGACACCAACGAGGGCAGGGCACGCAACCGGCGTGTCGAGCTGATGATCCCGCGCGACCGCGCGACATCCTGCCGATGACCGGCTGAAGGGCTGCGGACGATGACGATGAAGGTCTGGCTCCTGCTCGTGTCATACGTGATCGGCGCGCTGGCGCTGGCGGCGCTCATCTGGTTCGTCGGGCCGCTGGTGGCGATCGCCAATCTGCGCCCGCTCGACCCGGCCTGGAGCCGCTGGCTGGCGATCGGCCTGATCGTCGCGATCCTCGCCGCGGCCGTCGTGGTGACTATCGTCCGGCGCCGCCGCGCCGAGGCGCTGCTCGCCAAGGGGCTGGAAGGCGAAGGCGCCGAGGACGCCGAGTCGAGCGGCGACGGCGAGGTGCTGGCCGAGCGGATGAAGGACGCGCTCCAGACCCTGCGCAAGGCCTCCGGCGCAAAGGGCGACTATCTCTACGACCTGCCCTGGTACATGATCATCGGGCCGCCGGGTTCCGGCAAGACGACGGCGCTGATCAATGCCGGGCTGAAATTCCCGCTGGCGCGAGGGCGGACGCCGGCGGCGATCGCCGGCGTCGGCGGCACGCGCTATTGCGACTGGTGGTTCACCGAGGAGGCCGTGCTGATCGACACGGCCGGTCGCTACACCACGCAGGATTCCGATGCGAAGGGCGACCAGAAGAGCTGGCTCGCCTTCCTGGACCTGCTGAAGGAAAACCGGCCGAAGCAGCCGATCAACGGCGTCATCGTCTGCATCAGCCTCGAAGACCTCGCGACGGCCGGTCCGGAGGCCGTGCGCGGCCATGCCGATGCGATCCGGGCCCGGCTGCTCGAGCTGCACGAGCGGCTGAAGGTCGATTTTCCTGTCTACGCCATGTTCACCAAGGCGGATCTCGTTGCCGGCTTCGTGGAGTTTTTCGGCCACCTCAACGAGGCCGGTCGCCGCGTGGTATGGGGCACCACCTTCCAGACCGACGACAAGACGCTGAACAAGGTCGGCGACGTCGCCGACGAATTCGACCTGCTGGTCGAGCGGCTGAACCTTGAAATGGTCGACCGGCTGCAGGACGAGCCGGCGCCGGTCTCCAAGGTGCAGGTGCTGAGCTTTCCGAGCCAGATGGCCGCCTGCAAGCCGGCGGTCGCCGACTTTCTCGGCCGGATCTTCGAGCCGACGCGCTACCATGCCAATGCCACGCTGCGCGGCTTCTATTTCACCTCGGGAACCCAGCTCGGCACGCCGATCGACCGGCTGATCGGCGCGCTCAGCCGGTCGTTCGGGGCCGAGGAGCGGGCGGCGGGTGGCTATTCCGGCCTCGGCAGGAGCTATTTCCTCACCGATCTCATCACCAAGGTGATCGTCGGCGAGGCCGGCTGGGTGTCGACCAACCGGGCCGTGGTCCGGCGCATGGGCCTGGCGCGCGGGCTCGGCTTTGCCGCGATCGGGCTTGGCGCCGCAGCGCTCGCCGGCGCCTGGTGGGTCAGCTTCCAGCGCAACAGCGGGCTGATCGAAGAGACGTTCCAGAGCTCGACGCGCTACCGGCAGATCGGCGAGGACGTCAGCGCCGAGACGGTGATCGGCGACGGCGACCTGTCCCGGCCGCTGCGCCACCTCTTCCATCTGCGCACCATGCCGGCGGGATATGCCCAGCGCGACGAGGATGCGCCGCTCGCCGAGACCTTCGGCCTTAGCCAGAGGCCGCGGCTCAATTCGGCCGCCGAGAGTACCTACCAGGCCGCGCTCGAGCGGCATTTCCGGCCGCGCATCCTCTACCGGCTGGAGAGCGAGCTGCGCAGCCGGCCGCAGGATGCCGCCTATGCCTACCAGGCGCTGCCGGTCTATCTGATGCTGGGCGGGCGCGAGCCGCTGGTGAAGGACCAGGTCAGGACCTTCCTGCGCAATGACTGGGAGCAGGGCCAGTTCCGCGGTGCCGCCAATGCCGATGGCCGGCGCATGCTGGCCGAACATCTCGACGCGCTCATGGAGTTCGATCCGCCGACCGAGACGCGGGCTGTCGCGCTCGACGAGGCGCTGATCCAGGAGACCCAGAAGACGCTCGGCCGGATGGGCGTGATCGATCGCGCCTTCGAGCTGATCCGCGCCGCCGCCGCCCAGCAGCGCGGCCGCGACTGGACCGCCAAGGCCAAGGGCGGGCAGGACGCCGCGCGCGTCTTCGAGGCGCGCGTCGGCGAGGATCTCGACGCGGTGCGCGTGCCCTTCCTGTTCACCTATGACGGTTTCCACGAGGCCTTTCTCGGCCGCCTCGCCGAGGTGCGCGCCCAGGTCGAGCGTGAGCGCGGGCTGATGGGCGAGGTGGCCGACCAGCAGGCGCTGCAGCGTCAGTTCGACCGGCTCGAGCCGGCCCTGCTCGAACGCTACGGCGCCGAGTTCAGCCGCGCCTGGACCCAGGCGCTCGGCACGCTGCGCATCCGCTCGCTGACCGCCGACCGGCCGGGCTATGTGACGCTGGACGCGGCGGCGCGGGCCACCTCGCCGCTGATCGCACTGTTCGAATCGATCCGCGAGGAGACCCAGCTCACCCGCGAGCGCCCGAAGCCGGCGGGGGCCGCGCCACAGCCGGCGCCGCCGCCGCGGCCGGCCTTCCCGCAAGGCGTGGTGCCCGGCGCCGACATCGAAGCCTCGTTCCGCGCCATGCATGTCGTGGTCGAGGCCCAGGGCGGGCGGCGGCCGATCGACGACCTCATCAAGAACCTGAGCGACATCCACCAGTCGCTGATGGCCATGGCCGATCCCGCGCAGGCCGCGGGCGCGGCCCAGACCTTCAGGACGCATCTGCAGTCGCTGCGCGGCAATGCGACACGCCTGCCGCCGCCCTTCTCGACCATGATGCAGACCGCCGCCAATTCGTTCGATTCGGACGCGACCGGAACCACGCTGGCACGGCTCGGCCAGGCGCTGGCCGAGCAGGTCACCGAACCCTGCCGGCTGGCCACCAGCGGCCGCTATCCCTTCGTGCGCGGGTCGACCAGCGAAATGGCGCTCGCCGATTTCGAGAAGCTGTTCGGCACCAACGGCACGATCGACCGTTTCTTCGCGGCCAATCTCGCGCCCTATGCGGATACGACCCGGCGCGAATGGAGCTGGAACCAGACCCATCCCGTCGGGCGGCAATTGCCGGTTGCGCTGCTGCGCGACTTCCAGCGCGCGGCGGCGATCCGCGAGACCTATATGCGCACGGGCGCCGCAGGCTTTGCCTTCGTCGCCCGGCCGATGACCATGCCCCAGGGCGTGCAGTCGGCGCGGCTCGAAGTGAACGGCGCGATCCTGGCCAAGGACGCGCCGGAGCCGCCGCCCCCGCCGCCGCAACCCTCGGCGCTGGAAGTGCTGTTCGGCCAGCGCCCGCGGGCGCCGCCGCAGCAGCCGCAGCGGCCCCGGCCGCCGGAGGCGCCGACCGCCATGCAGTGGCCGGGACCGGCCGGCATGCAGAAGGCGGCGGTCATCCTGGTCCTGGACCAGGCCGGGCGCACCGCGACCCTGCAGCGCGACGGTGCCTGGGCGCTGTTCCGCCTGCTCGAAGCCGGCACCGTCCAGCGCAGCGGCGAAACCGTCATCGCCAGCTTTTCGGTCGGCGGCCGCGACGTCGCCTATGCGATCAATGTCGCCGCGCCCGTCAATCCGCTAACCTCGACATTGTTGCGCGAATTCCGTTGTCCCGGCAGCCGGTGATGCGATCATGAGCCATGGCCTCTTCGGGAAGCTGCCGGCCAAGCGCGACTTCGTCGCCTTCGACCTGCCGTCGGCGGTGCTCCGGCCCTGGGAGACCTGGCTGCAGGGGGCGATGGCGACGAGCCGCCACGTGCTCGGCCCCGACTGGACGGAGATCTTCCTGAAGGCGCCGATCTGGCGCTTCTGGTGCGGGGCGGGGGTCCTCGACCAGCCGCTGCTGGGGGCGCTGATGCCGAGCGTCGACGGGGTCGGCCGCTATTTTCCGCTCACCGTCGCCGCGGTCGCCGAAGAGGGCACCCATTTCGCGCCGCCCGCCACGGCCGGCCGGTCGGCCTATTTCGCAGCGCTCGAGGAGCTGATGCTGTCGGCGCTCGACCCGGCTCTCGACGTCGACGCCTTCCGCCGGAGCCTGAAGGCGCTGGATCCGCCGGCGGCGGTGGCCGGCGTGCCGGCGCGCGCGGCGATGCGCTGGGCCGCGCCGCGGCCGCGGCGCTCGAGGATCTCTCGCTGTGGTGGACGATCGGGGGCGACGGCTATGCGCCGGCCGCCTTCGCGGCGCGCGGCCTGCCCACCTCGGCGGCCTTCGCGGCGATGCTCACCGGCCTCGTCGCGGCGGAGGCGGCGCCATGAGCCCCGGCCGGATCCAGCGTGGCCCGGCAGCGCCTCCGACGGCTGCGGGCGCGAGCCATGTCGGGCGGGTGCGCGTCGAAAACCAGGACGCCTTCATCGACCGCACCGATATCGGCCTCTGGGCGGTCGCCGACGGCGTCGGCGGCCTGGCGGACGGCCGGCTCGCCAGCATGAGCCTCGTCGAGGCGCTGGCGACCATCGGGCGGCCGGCGAGCGCAGCCGACCTGCTCGCCCAGTTCGAGGAGCGGGTCTGGCAGGCGAACCGCGCGCTGCGGCGCTATGCCGCCGAGAAGGCGGTCTCGCTCGGCACCACGGTCGTCGCGCTGCTGGTCCATGGCGGGGTCTATGCCTGCCTCTGGGCCGGCGACAGCCGGCTCTACCTGATCCGCGGCGGCGCCATCAGCCGCCTGTCGGATGACCATACCGAGGCCGCCGCCCTGCTCAAGCGCGGCATCGTCACGGCGGAAGAGGCGCAGAGCTGGCCACGCCGCAACATCATCACGCGGGCGGTCGGCGTCGCCGACGAGATCGAGCTCGACATGGTCGAAGGCGCCGTGGAGACGGGCGACGTCTTCGTGCTCTGTTCGGACGGGCTCACCGGCCATCTCGCCGACAGCGAGATCCTGGCGCTGGTCGCCGGCCGTGCGCCGCGCGCGGCCTGTGAGGCCCTGATCGAAACGACCCTGGCGCGCGGCGCGACCGACAACGTCACCGTCGTCGTCGTGGCAGTGCCGGCGGCCCGGCGCGATCCTGCCGAGATGACCGTCCTCAGGCCGAAGAGGGCGAACGGCGATGGCTGACGAAACCGCCGCCGCCTTCGGCCGGGTGCCGGCCGGTACGCGGCTCAACGACACCTACGAGATCGATGCGCTGATCGCCGCGGGCGGCATGGGCGAGGTCTATCGCGGCCATCTGATCGAGACCGGCGACCAGGTGGCGATCAAGCTGATCCGGCCCGAGCTCGTCGGCAACGAGGCGGCGCTCGCCCTGTTCCGCAAGGAGGCCTCGGCGCTCCATCACCTGCATCACGAAGCGATCATCCGCTATTTCGTCTTCGCCATCGACCCGGCATTGCGGCGCCCGTATCTCGCCATGGAATTCGTCGACGGCGAACCGCTGTCCGAGCTGATCCGCCGCAAGCCGCTCGACGTCGAGCAGTGCCTGGTCCTCGCCCGCCGGCTGGCCGCGGGCCTCGCCTCGGCGCATGAGATCGGCATCGTCCACCGCGACATTTCCGCCGACAACGTCATCCTGCCCGGTGGCGACATCAGGCGCGCCAAGCTGATCGATTTCGGCATCGCCAAGTCGACCCTCTCGGGCGCGACGACGGTCATCGGCGACGGCTTCGCCGGCAAGTACAATTACGCCTCACCCGAGCAGCTCGGTCTGTTCGGCGGCGTGGTGACGGCGCAATCGGACATCTACAGCCTCGGCCTGCTGTTGGCCGAGGCGCTGCGCGGCCGGCCGCTCGACATGGGCCACAGTCATGTGGAGACGGTCGAGCGGCGGCGCACCGTGCCGGCTCTCGACGGGGTCGACGGGCGGCTGGCCCCGCTGATCGGCGCCATGCTGCAGCCGGTTCCGGCCGACCGGCCGGCCTCGATGCAGGCGGTGCGCGACTGGACCGAGGCGCCGGCGGCGCAGCCCTCGGGCCAGCGCCGCGGCGGCCGCCTGCGCGATGTCGAGGCGGCCGATTCCGGCGGCCGCCGCGGCCGCCCTCGTCCTCGCCGGCGCCGGGCTTGCCGTGATGACCTGGGCCCCTGGCCTCGTTCCCGGCCTCGGTACACCGGACCCCTTCGAGGACGGCCCGTTCGAGCGCGTGCCGCAACGCGGGCGCGTCGCGGGGAGCCCTGATGGCGGCGCGCAGCGCGTGCCGCGGCTCGAGGAGATGCCACAGGCCGGGGACAACCAGCCCGGCGACACAGCGCCGATGCAGCAGGGCGGCGAAGGGGCGGGTGCAGGCAACGCTCCGGCGCCGGCCGGCTCGACACCGGTGGATCCACCTCGCGCGGAGCCAGTCCGCACGGAGGAGCCGACGCCGGAGGGCACGCGCGCCGAGCCGCCGCCATCAGGCGGCGGCCTGCTCGGCGGACCGGGCGTGTCACCGGTCAGCACTTCGCCGCCAGGTGGCCCGGCGCGCGACGATCGGCCGCCGCCGGTCGTTCCGGTTCCGCCGCCGGCCGAGCCCGCGGCGCCACCGACGCCGGCCGAATTCGTCCGTGCCCATGATGGCGGCGCTTGCCTGTTCCTTGCCGTCCGCGCGGCCAGCGGGCGGCGGATCGAGGTGGAAGCCTTCGGCGCCTCGCGCCCGGCGGTGGAGGCTTTTCATGGCGCCTTCAGCCGGGCCTACGGTTTCGAGCCGACGGTGGTGTTCCGGCCGCTCGCCGAGGCGCAATGCCCGGCGGTCGCCTTCCTGAAGGCCGCGGCCGAAACACGCGATGCCGCCATGCGCTTCGAGCTCGCCAGCTTTTCCGTCGCCCCGGGCGGCCGCATCGACGGCACGGTGCTGGGCAGCGGCACGCGCAGCGTCAGCGTGCTGGTCGTGTCCGATGACGGCATGGTGCGCCAGGTTCCGATGCGCGGACAGGCCGGTGGCGCCGGCCTGGTCAGCATCACCGCCGAGCCGGGCCCGCCGGGACAGCGCCGGCCGGAACTGGCGCTCGCCATCATCGCGTTGCGCCGGCCCGCGGCCCTCGACTTCCGCGGCCAGGTGGCCGCCAGCGTCCTGTTTCCGGCCCTGCAGCGCGATATCGGCGCGGCGACGCAGCCGGTCGCCGTGCTCAGGCAGTATTTCCGGGTCGATTAGCGGCCGCCGGACTCAACCCGGCCTCGCGCCGACGATGGCTGCCGGCGTGATGGGCAGGCTTCTGAACCGGCGCCCGGTCGCATGGAACGCCGCATTGGCGATCGCCGCGGCCATGCCGGGCACGCCGATCTCGCCCAGCCCGCGCGCGCCGAACTCGTTGAAGGCGTCGTCGGGTGTGTCGAGGAAGATCACGTCGATGTCAGGCACATCGGCATTCACCGGCACCGCGTAGTCGGCGAGATTGTCGCCAACGATGCGGTGGTGGGTCGGATGGAATTCGGCCGCCTCCATCAGCGCCATGCCGAGACCGAAGATGATGCCGCCCTTGATCTGGCTGGCCGCGGTCTTCGGATTGATGATCCGGCCGCAGTCGAGGGCGCTGACGATGCGCGAAACGCGGATCCGCCCGATCGCCTCGTCGACGCGGACTTCGACGAAATGGGCGCCGAACGAATAGTAGCTCCGCTCCTTCGCGCCGGTCATGCCGGCGGAGCTGCCTTCGACCACGAGCTCGTCGCGCCCGGCGGCCTCCAGGATCGCGCTGGGGGACCGATTCGACGAGGGGGAAGAAGCGTGCCGGCGCGCCAGTTCCTCCAATCGCGCCCTCAGCTCCGTGCAGGCCCGGGCCGCGGCGGGAAGGAGGCTGGCCGTCGACTTCGAACGGCCGGCCGTCGGGGCGAGCGGCAGGCTCGTGTCGCCGAGGCGCACCACGATATCGTCGAAGGGATGGTCCAGCGCGTCGGCGACCGTCTGGGCCAGGATCGTATACATTCCCGTTCCGATGTCGGTCGCCGAAGTCTCGACGGACAGGGACCCCGCAACGTCCAGCCTCAGCCTCACGGTCGCCGGCAGGGCCGGTGCGGGATAGGCGGTCGTCGCCATGCCGTAGCCGACCAGCGCGTCGCCGTCGCGCAGGGTCCGTGGCGGCACAAAGCCGGCGGGCCAGCCGAAGGCCTCGCCGCCGCGGCGATAGCATTCGAGCAACTGGTTCGAGGACCATGGGCGCCGATGGCAGGGATCCTCGGCCGCAAAGTTCCGCCGCCTCAGCTCGAGCGGGTTCATGCGCAGCCGGAAGGCCAGCTCATCCATCGCGCATTCCATGGCGAAGGAGCCGGGCGTCTCGCCCGGCGCGCGGAACGGCGTCGGGCTTGGAATGTTCTTGCGCGCCACGTGGTGCCGCACCTCGAGCACGGGCGTGTCATAGAGGATGAGCGTGTTGAGGCCGCAAGGCTCGAAGAAGTTGCCGCGCATGGAGGTCGGCACATAGGAGACGTGCCGCAGCGCGGAGAGCGCGCCGTCGCGGTCGCTCCGCAGCGCGATCCGCTGCTCGGTCCCGGAGCGATGGCCGGAGGCGACGGCCATGTCCGCCCGGGTCAGCTGGAGGCGGACCGGCCGCTTCAGCGCGCGGGCGATATGGGCTGCGAGCGCCTGGTGCGGCCACATCTGGTTCTTGCCGCCGAAGCCGCCGCCGACATAGGCCGCGACGACCCTGACCTTTTCCGCGGGCACCTTCAGCGATCGCGCGATATAGTCGCGCGCTGCCATCGTGCCCTGGGTGGAATCATGGACGGTCACGGCATCGCCGTCCCAGTGGGCGACCGTCGCCGAGGGCTCCATCGGGTGATGCAACTGCATCGGCGTGCGGTAGGTCTCGCAAATGGCGGTCTCGGCCGCGCCGGACGGCCAGGTGCCGCGCTCGACCTGCATGTCGGCCGCGAAGAAGAAGCCGGGGTCGAGAAACCGGTCGTCGTCCGGGCGGGGATGCACGGAGGCGGGCGCCGCGTCGATCCCAGGCCGAATGCAGAGCGTGGCCTGCCGTGCCGCTTCGAGCGTCTCGGCGACGACCACGGCGATCCATTGTCCGGCGAAGACGATGTCCGGCCCGGCGAGGGGAAGGTAGGCGGGAGGGGCTTCCGGTTCCGCCGCGGCGAGGGCGGTGCGTCCCAGCGCCTCGCCGCTGAGGGCGAAGACGTCCGGGTCCGGCGTCCAGTCGAGCAGGGCGGCGGCGTTCTCGTGGGTGTAGACGGCGACGACGCCGGGCGCCGCGCGCGCGGCGGCCGTGTCGATCCCGGTCATGATCCCGGCGGCGACAGGACTGCGCACGGCGAGGGCATAGAGCTGGTCCGCGGCCCTGCGGTCGGCCGCATAGGCCGCGTGGCCCGTCACCTTGGCGCTGCCGTCGATCCTGCTGCGCGGCGAGCCGATCTGCTTCAGCATGACGCGCTCCGCATCAGGGCCCGGCGGACGGCGCCGCGCGCCAGATCCAGCTTGTAGGCATTGGCTTCGGTCGGCCGGGCCGGCGCGAGCAGCGCGGTGCAGAACCGGTCGATGGCCGCGTCGGTGAGGCTCTCGCCGATCAGCAGCGCCTCCGCCGACCGGTCGCGCCAGGGCACGGTCCCGAGCCCGCCGAGGGCAACCGCAATCTCCGCCACGCGACCGTCCTCGCAGCGCACGGCGGCGGCGACCGAAGCGCTGGCGAATTCGTACGATGCACGGCCACGCAGCTTCAGATAGACCGAGCGCGCCGCCAATTCCGTCTGGGGCACGTCGATATGGGTGATGAGCTCGCCGGCCGCCACGACCGTCTCGATGTCCGGCGTCGAGCCGGGCAGGCGGTAGAGGCTGGCAAGGGAAATGCGCCGCGTGCCCGCGTTCGACTGCAGGGCGACGACCGCGTCGAGCGCCAGAAGCGCCACCGCCAGGTCGGATGGATGGACCGCCAGGCAGTGATCGCTTGTGCCGAGAACGGCATGGTGCGCATTGGCGCCGTCGCGTGCGGGGCAGCCCGTGCCGGGTGCGCGCTTGTTGCAGGGCCAGTCGTGGGACCGGAAGAACGCGCAGCGGGTCCGCTGCAGCAGGTTGCCGCCCATCGACGCCGCATTGCGGATCTGGCCCGAGGCGCCGGCCAGGATCGCTTCGGAAATGGCGGGGAACTGCGCGCGCACGATGGCATCCCTCGCCACCTTGCTGTTGCTGGCCAGCCCGCCCAGCCGCAGCCGGCCGTCGGCGAGTGTGACCTCGTCGAGAGGCAGCCCGCCGATGTCGATCACGGTGGCGGGAGCTTCGACCCCCAGTTTCATCAGGTCGATGAGCGTGGTCCCGCCGGCGAGCGCGCGGGCGTTCGGTCGTGCCAGCAGATCGAGCGCCTCGGCGAGCGACGAGGCGCGCTGGAACTCAAAGGGCTGCATGGGTTTTCACATCCATCTGGGCCTTCACATCCATGATGGCGTCGACAATGCCGTTATAGGCGCCGCAGCGGCACAGATTGCCGCTCATCTGCTCGCGCACCTGGTCGCGGGTCGTGACGGTCGCGTCGGCGATGACCTCCAGGGCCGACATGATCTGGCCGGCCGTGCAATAGCCGCACTGCAGTGCATCGTGACGGATGAAGGCCTCCTGCAGCGCGTGGAGCTGGTCCGGACGGCCGACGCCTTCAATGGTAGCGACGGTCTTGCCGTGCACCGAAGCGGCGAGCGTGAGGCAGGACAGAACCCGCTGGCCGTCCACATGCACGGTGCAGGCGCCGCACTGGCCGTGGTCGCAGCCCTTCTTCGTGCCGGTCAGCAGAAGGTCCTCGCGCAGCAGGTCCAGCAATGTCCGCCTGACATCGGCGGTGACGGCGACGGTCTCGCCGTTCACGAGGAAGGCGATCCGGGCGGTCGGGCAGGAGCTCTCCATCATAGGCACTCGTGGGCGGGATCGGGACAAGCCTGTGCGAGACGAGGCGAAAGGGTGCGGGAGGCCCGCGCAGGCGAGCCTCCCCGCCGGCTCAGTCGATCAGCATGCCGGCGCCGCGCAGGCGCGACTTGATGTCTTCGAGACTGCCCTCGTATTCCCAGGTCTGAACCGTCTCGTGCGGGCATTCGATGAAAATGTAGGTTTCGGTGAAGGAGAGGATGCGGTCGATCCGGATCACCTTCTCGACGAACTCCGTGTTCGGCATCGGGCGGGTGACGATCTGATCGTTCTCATCATAACCCAAATAGACCTTTTCCGGCCTGACGCGTGCGGTGATGTACTTCATCGTCGTTCCTTTCAGGAGATGTCGAGCGAGGGGAGAGGACGGGCGGCGCCGGTGCGTCCGGGCAAGGCCCGGCCGCGCCGCGAAAGGGCGTGGCGGCGCGCGCCTAGGCGGCGTCCGCGTAGAGGTGGCAGGCGACCTTCCGGCCGTCTCCTGCCTCGGAGGCGACTTCCTTCAGGGCCGGCACGGCCTCTCGGCAGCGCGGCATCGCCATCGGACAGCGCGTGTGGAAGCGGCAGCCGGAGGGCGGCTTCATGGGGCTCGGCATGTCGCCGGTCATTTCGACCCGCTTGCGCCGCGGCACGCTCGGCGGCAGCGGTTCGGCGATGGCCGAGAACAGCGCCTGGGTATAGGGATGGAGCGGCTGCTTCCAGAGGTCGCGCTTCGGCGCGAGCTCGACGATCTCGCCGAGATACATGACCGCGATCCGATCGGCGAGATAGCCGATGACGGAGAGGTCGTGCGAAATGAACAGGTAGGCCGCGTGGCTGTCGGCCTGCAGGCGGCGCAGCAGGTTGATGATCTGCGCCTGGATCGAGACATCGAGGGCGGAGACCGGCTCGTCGCAGACGACGAGGCTCGGTTCGAGGGCGATGGCCCGGGCAATGGCGATGCGCTGGCGCTGGCCACCCGAGAGCTCGTGCGGATACCGGTTCGCGTGGTCGGCGTGCAGGCCGACCTTCTGGATCAGCGCGGCGACCTTTTCGGCCCGTTCGGGCCGGCTTCCGATGCCGTGGACGGAGTAGGGTTCGTCGAGGATCTGTCGGATGGTGCGGCGCGGATTGAGCGAGGCGTAGGGATCCTGGAACACCATCTGCAGCTGGCGGCGCACCGGCCGCAGCGCGCGCCGCGACAGATGGCTAATATCCTGCGACTGGAACAGGATCGCGCCGTCATCGGGCTCGTGCAGGCGCACGATGGTGCGGCCGAGGGTCGATTTCCCGCAGCCGGATTCGCCGACGAGACCAAGGGTTTCGCCGGGCTTCACGTCGAAGCTGACGCGGTCCACGGCACGTACCGTGCCGGCACCGGTCGCGTGGTATTTGACGAGGCCGTCGACGGCGAGAAGCGGGGACTGAGGCTGGGACATGGTCACTGTCCTGCGTGAATGCAGGCAACCGCCCCAGCCGCCGCGGTGGGACGAAATGCGGGTGTGGCGGAAAGGCAGGCGCCGGTGCTGAGATCGCACCGCTCGGCGAAAGCGCAGCCGGGCCCCAGCCGATCGAGCGGGGGAACCGCGCCGCGGATCTCGGCCAGCGGCGTCACGACCCCGTCGATGACGTCGTCCGGACGCGGCACGCTGGCCAGCAGGGCACGGCTGTAGGGATGCATGGGCGAGGAGAAGAAGGTCTCGGCATCGGCCTCTTCCACCTTGCGGCCGGCATACATGACCATGACGCGCTGCGCCCATTCGGCGACGACGCCGAGATCGTGGGTGATCAGGACGACGGCCATGCCGAGCTCGCGCTTCAGCCGGTCGATCAGCGCCAGGACCTGGGCCTGGATGGTGACATCGAGCGCCGTGGTCGGCTCGTCCGCGATCAGCACCTTCGGCCGGCAGGCCAAAGCGATGGCGATGACGATACGCTGGCGCATGCCGCCCGACAGGTGGTGCGGGTACTGATGAAAGCGGGCGGCGGGCTCCGGAATTCCGACCAGCTCCATGAGATCGAGCCCGCGCCTGTTGGCCTCCTGCAGGCTGACGCTTTCATGCTCGACGATGCTCTCGACGATCTGCGGGCCGACCGGCATCAGCGGATTGAGGCTGGTCATCGGCTCCTGGAAGATCATCGAGACATCCTTGCCGCGGACGCCGCGCATCTCGCCCTCGGTCAGGGCGAGGAGATCGCGCCCGTCGACCCGGACCTTGCCTGCGGCATTGCGCGCGATGCGCTTCGGCAGCAGCCGCATGATCGAATGCGCCAGCATGCTCTTGCCGCAGCCGGATTCGCCCACCACCGCCAGGGTCTCGCCGCCGGCGACCTGCAGGCTGACGTCGTTGACGACCGGAAACCAGGCGCCGCGCGAGGAGACAAATTCCGTACGCAGGCCCTCGACGGTCAGCAGGGCAGGAGAACCGGTCATCGCTTGAGCCTCGGATTGAGCGCCTCGTTCAGCGCATCGCCGAGCAGATTGATCGCAAGGACGGTCAACAGCACGGCGAGACCGGGCAGCGTCACCATCCACCAGGCGGTGCGGATGGCGGACCGGCCGGCACCGATCATGAACCCCCAGGTCATGATGTTGGGATCGCCGAGCCCGAGGAAGGACAGACCGGACTCGAACAGGATGGCGGTCGCGACCATGAGCGAGCCGGCGACGACGATGGTCGACAGGATGTTCGGAAGGATCTGGACGACCATGATCCTGACGTCGCCCATGCCGAGCGCGAGGCAGGCCGACGTGAACTCGCGGTTCTTGACGCTGATCACCTCGGCGCGGACGAGGCGGGCGAGCGGTGCCCATGACACGATGGCGATGGCGCCGATGACATGGGGCAATGTCGGCCCGAGGATCGCGACGATGACGATGGCGCCGATGAAGGTCGGGATCGTCTGGAAGAACTCGGTCACCCGCATCACCGCCGAGTCGATGCGGCCGCCATAATAGCCGGCGAGGCCGCCGACGACCGTGCCGAGCACGACGATGCAGAGCGTCGCGACGGCGCCGACGACGAGGGAGATGCGGGCGCCATAGGCGATGCCGGCGGCGATGTCGCGGCCGAGCATGTCCGTGCCGAGCAGGAACTCGTCGAAAGGCCGGCCATAGGGCATGCCGACCATTTCGAACGGACCGTCGGGATAAAGCCAGGGCGCGGCAATGGCCAGAACCACGACACAGCTGATGAGGAACAGTCCGATCGCGCCGGCGGGATTGGTCAGAACCCGCCACAGCACGCCGGGCTGGCGAACGTGGTCGTCAGCCATGGGCACGCCCCGATGTGAGCTCGATCCTGGGATCGACGATCGTGTAGATCACGTCGACGACGGCGTTGGTGACGACGACGAGGATCGAGGAGAGGAAGAAGATCCCGAGCAGGAGATTGAGGTCGCGGGCAAAGAGCGATTCGAAGGCGAGGAGCCCGAGGCCCGGCCAGCCGAAGACGGATTCGACGATGACGGAGCCGCCGAGCATCGCCGAAACCTGCACGCCGGCCATGGTCAGGACCGGCAGGACGGCGTTGCGCAGGGCGTGCTTCAGCACGATCTTGCGGTCGCCCAGTCCCTTGGCGCGGGCGGTCTTGATGAAGTCGAGACCGAGGGTCTCGAGCATCGAGGCACGCATCAGGCGGGTGTAGAGCGCCATGTAGAAGCAGGAGAGCGCGACGGCCGGCAGGACGAGATGGTGCAGGACGTCGAGCACGGCGCGCAGGCCGGCATAGTCTGCGCCGACAGTGATGATGCCACTGGTCGGAAACCAGCCGAGATTGATGGCGAAGACGATGATCAGCATCAGCCCCACCCAGAACAGCGGCGTGGCGTAGGAAACGACGGCGAAGATGACGATGACATGGCTGACCAGCGTCCGGTCGCGGATGGCCGCGATGGCGCCGAGCAGCATGCCGAGCGTGACCGAGACGGTCATGGCGGCGACCATCAGCAGCGCCGTCGCGCCGAGCCGATCGAAGATGAGGGAGGCGACGTCGCGGCCGTGGCGGAACGAATAGCCGAGGTCGAAGAAGACGATGTTCTTCATGTAGCTGAAGAACTGGACATAGAGCGGCTGGTCGAGCCCGAACTGGCGCCGGACCTGCTCCAGATACTGCTCGCTCGCGGCCCCCGCCTCTCCGGCGAGGACCTGCGCGGCATCGCCCGGCGCGAGGCGGATCAGGAAGAAATTGACCACCACGATGGCAAAGATGATGGGCAGGCCGCGGATCAGCCGATCCACGATATACCTGCCGCGGGCGATCCACATCGCACACCTCGCTTGGGGAAGGGCGGCGCCGGCCGGAAGCCGGCGCCCGGCGCAACGCGCGTCAGCGCTTGATCCAGGTGTCGTAGAGGCCGCCGCGCAGCCCGAGCGGCGAGGTGATCAGGTCCTGCACGCGCTTGTTCTGGACCGCGACCAGATCCATTTCCATCAGCCAGACGATCGGGCTGTCGGCGACCAGCAGCTCCTGGAGCTTGTGGAAGATCCGGTTCCGCTTGGCCGGATCGTTTTCGGTCTGGGCAGCCTCCCAGAGCGCGTCGACCTCCGGATTGGCATATTGCGAGACGTTGCCGAACGGCACGTTGCGGTTGATCGTCTTGGACCAGGTCTGCCGCTGCACGCCGAGCGTCGGGTCGGCCATGCCGATCGACCAGGTCGACGTCATGTCGAAATCATATTCGTTGTGAACCTGGCGCACGAAGGACGGATAGTCCCGGTTGCGCAATTCGACCTCGATGCCGACCCGGCCGAGCGCCTGCTTGATATATTCGCCCATGCGGCGCCAGTCCTCGCCGAACGGGGCGGGATCATGGACGATCTTGACGCGCATGCCATTGGCGCCGCGCTTCAGCCCCGCCTCGTCCAGCAGGCGGTTGGCGATGTCCAGGCGGTCCTTCACGTCGAAGCGCAGGATGTTCTGGTCGGTGAAGGCGCCGTTGCCCTTCATGAACGAGGAGATCGGGCCGACGGCGGGCCGGCCGAAGCCGTGCCAGATGGCGCGCGTGATGAAGTTGCGATCGAGAGCATAGGCCACCGCCAGACGGACGCGCTTGTCGTCGAAGGGCGGCCTGCGGGTGTTGAGCTCCAGCATCATCACCGGCGCGATCGCCTCGTAGCCGCCCTTGGCGATGGCGAGGTGGGGCAGGGTTTCGAGCCGGCGCATTTCGACCGGGTTGATCGTGCCGAAGGTTGCGACGTCGATCTCGCTGCGCTCGACGGCGGCGGCGCGCGTCGCCGAGTCGGCGATGAAGCGGACGATCAGGCGGTCGAGATAGGGGCGGCCCGGGCGCCAGTAGCGCTCGTTCTTGTCGAGCTGGATGAAGCTGCCCTTCTCCCAGCGCGTGAACTTGAACGGGCCGGTGCCGATCGGATTGTTGACGGCCGGATTGTTCCGGAAGTCGGTGCCTTCGTAGATGTGGCGCGGAACGATCGGGGATTCCAGGCTCGACAGGCCCATCATCAGGGGCGGATAGGGATGGGCGAGATTGAACACCGCGGTATGGGCGTCGGGCGTATCGATCGAGGCGACCGGGCCGAGATTGCCCTGTCCGCGCGGGTGATATTTCTTGACCACCTCCATCAGCGCGAACTGCACGTCGGCGCTCGTGAACGGCTTGCCGTCGTGCCAGACGACGTCCTGCCGCAGCTTGAAGGTGATGGTCTTGCCGTCGGGCGTGATCGTCCAGCTCTCGGCCAGCGAGGGCTGGGGCTTCAGGTTCATGTCGTATTCGAGCAGGCCGTCGAAGATCTTCGTCGCAAGCTCGGCCGTCGTCGGCGCCGAGCTCAGCGCATTGGTGATGATCGCGGGCTCGGGCGTGGTGGTGATGGTCAGGGTGCCGCCGGATTGCGGGGCCGCCTGCGACAGCCGGGCCGGAAGGAAGGCCCCGAGGGCGGTCCCGAGAAGCAGGGCATTGGCCCCCCGTCTGGTGGTCGAGAGCTTAGACATGGGCAATCCCCGATCCTGGATCCGGCTTCAGCCTGGACGCAGCGCAGTATTTTCAATTCCATTGAAAACGCCTGAGCGCGATTTCAATGGCGATTGTTCTAGCTTGCGAAGCCGATGAGGTCAGCCAGGTCGGATTATGGCACAATCTGCCGCGATTGCGGGCGCGAATTGGGACGAAATTCTCTCCGGCGAAACCCTCATTGAAGGTCGCGGGAGAAATTTGTATCAGCAGAATATAATTTGACAAGCCACAAGCGGCGATGCTCGTCAGAATTTTTCAACTGGCGTATAAAGTGCATGATGCAGCCGCCCGCATGCCCAGGAAATGGTCCCTCGATGTCCGACGACAACGACCTCGACACGAACACGCTGCTCGGGCTCGGCGAGCGCATCCGCAATCTGCGTGTCGAGCGGGACCTGACGCTCGCCGCTCTGTCCGCCAAGAGCCAGATCTCGGTCGGCATGCTCAGCCATATCGAGCGTGGCAAGACATCCCCGTCCCTGAAGCTCCTCGATCGGCTGCGGGTTGCCCTGGGCGTGCCGCTGGCGAGCTTCTTCGAAAGCCATGGCGATCGCAGCGCCGAGGAGGGGACGATCACCCGCGTCGGCCATCGCTCGACCCTCGCCTTCAGCAAGACGGGCCTGACCAAGGAGCTTCTTTCGCCTCCCGGCCATTCGGAGATGGAAATGCTGATGCTCTCCATCGAGGTCGGCGGCGGCTCCGGATCCGACCCCTGGCGCCGCAACGGCGAGAAGGCCGGCTATGTCATGCAGGGGCGCTTCGAGCTGCAGATCGGCGAACAGATCCATGTCCTGGAGCAGGGCGACGCCTTCCAGTTCGACAGCCGCCAGCCGCACTGGTTCCGCAATCTCGCGGACAGCGAAACCAAGGTCATCTGGATCATCCGGTCCAGCGAGGCCGGCTAGCGGGCCGAGCCGGCCCGGCGGTCCGGGCATGCGGCCCCCGGCCGGCCAAGCGTCATTCCACGACGGCGTTGCCCGTGAATGTGTAGCCGACGCCATAGACGACCTTGATCGGCGCGGGCACGTGCAGGGTCTGCTCGATCTTGCGGCGGAGCCGGCTGACGACGGCGTCGAGATGGCGATTGTCGAAATGGGACCGGGGGCGCATCAGGATCTCGATCAGATCCTTGCGCTGGCAGACCTCGCCGCAGCGCTGGCACAGCGCGCTCACGAAGGCGAATTCGGTGGCGGTCAGCTTGAGCGCCTGCCGGTTCGGGGCGCAGAGGTGCCAGGTCGCGCTGTTCAGAACCCAGCGGTCCTCGGCGGTGGATGCGGCATCGGGCGAGATCCCGGTCCGGCGCAGCAAGCTGCGGATGGCGGCTTCGACCTCCCGCAACGTGCTGTCCTTGACGAGATAGATGTCGGCTCCGCTGTCGAAGCCACGAACGCGGTCGTCGCTATGGCCGAGCGCGGTCAGCATGATGATGCCGCAGGCGTGGGACCGGCGGATCTCGGCGGCCAGCGCGAACCCGTCGCCGTCGGGCAGGCCGACATCGAGGACGACGATCGCCGGCGCGCAGCCGGCGGCGAGCGCGCTGCGCATGTCGCGCGCCGTCTCCACGCCAGTGGTGGTGAAGCCGCGCAACTGGAGGAAATCGCCGAGGTCCTGCCGGAGCCGCGGCTCGTCCTCGACGATCAGGATGTGCGTCATGCCGCCGCTTCCCTGGGCATGAATGCGCCGGAGGATTGGCGCGGCGGCGGCAGGCGGAGGACCGCGGTCGTGCCGCCGGTGGCATTGGCGTCCAGCTGCAGCGTTCCGTTGTGATAGGCCAGCAACCGCCGTGCCGCGTAGAGCCCGAGGCCGGTGCCCGCAATCGCCTTGGCGTTGGACGCACGGAAGAAGCGGCGCCCGATCCTGCCGCGTTCCGCGCTGGGGATGCCGATGCCGCGGTCATGCACTTCGATCACGGTCACTCCCTGCTCCTGCCTGGCCGCGATGTCGACCTGCTGGCCGTTCGGCGAATATTTGAGGGCGTTGTCGATCAGGTTGATGATCACCGTGCCGAGCATGTCCGGGTCGACGCAGAAGGACATGCCGTCGTCTGCGAGGGCAAAGGTCAGCCGCTCGCCGCGTCCCGTCATGTCGAAATGCAGGCGCACGTCGCCGAGGAGCGAGCTGACCGCCATGGGCTCGGGCTGAAAGCCGCTCTCCCGGTCATCGGCCATGAAGCGGTCGATCAGGGAAAACAGGCGGTTGAGCGCTTCGCCGATGCCGGCGAGCCGCTCGCCGGTCGCCGGCTCAGGCGGGCCGCCGGTGAGACCGATCATCTCGGCCGCATTGCGGATGACGGCGAGCGGTGTGCGGAACTCATGGCTGACCACGCGCATGAAGTCGGCCTGTTCCTCGCGCAATGTCCGTTCCATTTCGAGGCTCGCATTCAGCCTGGCTTCCAGCGTTCTCCGCTCCTCCACCTCGCGCGAAAGCGCCGCGTTCTTCTCGCGCAGGTCGGCCGACAGCCGCCAGCTGACCATGAAGAGCAGGCAGGCGAAGAATGCGATGAGGAACAGCGTGCCCTGCAGCAGATACCAGGCGTTGCGGTCCGCCAGGATCGGCGCGCTCTCGAAATTGTCCGGCAGCCGGTATTCGAGAACGCTCTGGAGGATGCTGGCGGCCATGTATTCGACGAGAATGGCGATCGTGATCCAGCGCAGCAGCGGCGGCTGCGTCTGGTCGCGCAGCAGCGCGAGGCACATCATCGACATCATGACGACGGTGAACAGGGTCGATGCGTAGATGCGGAACTCGATGGCATCCGGATCGATGCCGACCGCGGTGCTCCAGACCACGACCTGGACGACCAGCAGCGAGATGCCGATCCAGCTGTAGCGCGGCTGCCCGAGAAACCGGGCGAGACCTTCGGCGAGCAGGACGAGCCCCAGCTTGATAATCGTGTTGTGCACGACGATCGCCCACGGTGCGGGGCCATCGCCGCGCAGCAGCATCAGCAGCACGCCGGCGGCGATGGCGATGAAGCCGACCGCAAGGTATTTCAGCTCGTAGAGATGACGCCAGGCCCTCCAGACGAAAATCCAGACCACGGCCTGCAGCGCTGCAGCTGCCATGGTGACGACCAGGAGGGTCTTGAGGTCAAGCATCGCCTCGCGGCTGCATAAGGGCTCCCCTCCACCGCATTTTTCCTTTGCAACCACTTCGCAAAAGTTGCGGAAGCATGCAAGCGCAAACGCCGTTTGCAAGAATTGGCAAGAATTGATCAGAATTGGTCGGTGGAATCGGCCCCCCGCATGAATCTACTCTGCCTCTGGGTTGATGCGGCTCGTCTTCTGCCGCGGCCGGTCAGACCGGCTGCGGTGCAAAAAGCCTTGGGGGATCCCACTGGGCGATCGACGACGAAGCGTCGCATCGTCGATCGAAAGCGTCTCCACCGCATCGACGTCCGGCCGCTTCCGGCGGCCGAACACATTGCGGGGGGACTATGCCGGCCAATTCTGCTCACGATCGCCCTGCGACCGCGCGCATGCTTGCGCTGCTCTGCTCCACGGCACTCACCTCCGTGACGCTGGCCGCCATGCCGGCGCCCGCCCGGGCGCAGCTTCTCTCCGGCGCGACGGGCGGCCAAGGGGACGCGAATGGCGGCGCCGGCGGCAATGCCGGCGAGGCCGGCAGCCCCGGCACGGGCGCCACGGCGGGGGGCGGCGGCAGCGCCGGGACGGTGGTCAGCCCCGATGGCGGTACTGGCGGCGACGACTTCTCGACCGTCGGGAGCGCCGGCGGCGGCGGCGGAGGCTACAGCCACGTCACCACCGGCAACATTTCGGCAAGCAGCACAGGCGGGAATGGTGGTGCCGGCGGCCTGGGCCTCAACGGCGGCGGCGGTGGCGCGGGCGGCGACGGCGCGCGCAATGCCGAGGCTGTCCCGAACGTTCGTGTCGGCGCGACGGTTCGCGGCGGCCATGGTGGCGGGGGATACGGGCTCGGCAGCAGCGGTGGCGGCGGGGCAGGGATCGTGCTGGAGAATGCCGGCACGCTCACCTTCGATCCGGGCGGCCAGGCCTTTGGCGGCAACGGTGGCGGTGGCTTTGCTGGGGGCGGTGGTGGTGGAGCCGGCGTCATCCTGAACGCCGGCGGGACCCTGAACACCGGCGCGGGGACCAGCATCACCGGCGGCGCCGGCGGCTATTATTCCGCGGGTGGTGCCGGCGTCATATCGGGCGGCGCGACCAGCGTCGTCAATCTGGGCGAGATCACCGGCGGCGCGGGCGGCGATGCCGGGCCTGCCGGAGCGGCGCTCGACCTGCGGCATGGTGGCACCGTGCTCAACATCGGAACCATCCGGGGCGGTGCCGGCGACAGCAGCGCCGCTGGTCCGCAGAACGCCCCTGCCGGCGGGACCGGAAGCGGCGGCGCGCGTGGTTTTGTCCCCTTCACGGCCTCAGCGGGCTCCGGCGGCGCGGGCATCGTCGGCGCCGGTCTCAGCGTGATGAATGCTGGAACGATTGCCGGCGGCGTCGGCATGGAGGGCCGGGCCAATGCGATCACCTTCACAGGCGGCGACAACACGCTGTCGCTGCGTAACGGCTCGACCATCATCGGCAATGTGGTGGTCGAAAGCGGTGCAGTCGGCACGCTGGTGCTGGGGGACTACGACACGCTGCCGTCCACACCGGCCTTCGATGTTTCGAAGATCGTGACGACGGCCACCGCCGGCGCGACCGATCAGTTCGTCGGCTTCGGCATCTTCCTGAAGAGCGGCTCGAACACGGTGCGGCTGACCGGGACGGGCGCGCAGAGCTGGACCATCGAGCAGGGGGCGCTGGCCGGCGACACCAACAGCCTTGGCGGCAATCTCACCTTTACCGGCGCGAGCGGGATTGCGCGCGGCGTCGTCTTCGACCAGGCGAGCGATGGCACCTATGCCGGGACCGTTTCGGGGCCCGGGGATTTCGTCAAGACGGGCGCAGCGAGCCTCACCCTGACGAGCCCACAGAGCTTCACCGGGGAGGTCAATATTTTCGGCGGCACGCTGCGCATGGGCGCGGCCAATGTGCTGGGAGCCTCGGCCGGGATCCACATCAGCGGTGGCAGTTGGGATCTCGACGGCTACAGCCAGACCGTGAAGGGGTTGAGCGGGAACGTCGGCACGAGCATCGCGCTCGGCGCCGCGACGCTGACCGTCGACAACACGTCCTTCGCGGGCTTTTCGGGCACGATTTCCGGGACGGGCGGCCTGACCAAGACGGGCGCGGGCGATTTCAACCTGTTTGGGACCCACACCTATTCCGGCCCGACCAATGTCACCGGCGGGGCGATGCGACTTGGCGGCCTTCTCGCCTCGGCCACGATCAATATTTCCAATGGCGCGGAGTTCGGCGTCTACCGGGAAAACGCGCTGTCGCCCATCGTCGCCGTCAACCTGACGGGGACCGCTTCGATCTTTCGTCTTCAGCTCAACCAGCAGATCGGCTCGCTCTCCGGCGGGGCGGGAACCGAAGTGCGATTCGACACCGGCGCCGTGCTGACGACGGGAACGAACAATACGAACGACGTCTTCGGCGGCAATATCGGCGGCACCATCAGTGTGGACGGCGCCCTGACCAAGATCGGCACGGGCAGCCTCACGCTGAACGGCGACAGCGAGTATGGCGGAGCGACGACTGTCCGCGGCGGCGCGCTGATCGTCAACGGTTCGCTGTCCCCCCTGTCGGCGGTCACGGTCGAGGCCGGCGCAACGCTTGGCGGGTCGGGCACGGTGGGCCACACGATCATCGCGGATGGCGGTCACATCGCGCCCGGCCATTCGATCGGCACGTTGCACTTCTCCCGCAATCTCACGCTGTCGCCCGGTTCGATCCTCGATTTCGAACTCGGCAGTCCGGGACTGTCGGCCGGTGCGCCGGGAACCAGCGACCGCATCGCGGTGGGCGGCAGTCTGACGCTGGACGGCACGCTGAACCTGTCCCAGAGCGGCCATCCCGCCGATGGCATGGCGGCCTTCGGCTATTACCGGCTGATGACCTATGGCGGCACTCTCATCGATCGCGGCCTCGAGATCGGCGCCACCCCGGTTGCCGGTATCTACGAAATCCAGGCCGGCGGCGGCAATGTGGATCTGTTCGTCGCAGCCAACGGCGACAATACCCTGCAGCACTGGCAAGGCGACGACGGCACGTGGAACGCCGTCGGCACGCAATGGCTGAATCAGGGCGGCGTGGCGCCTGTCGCCTGGGCGGGCCATCACGCCGTGTTCAAGAACGAGCCCGGCGGGTTCGGGGGCGGCACGATCGCGGTTGCGGGCGTGCAGAGCTTCAAGGGGCTGCAATTCGTCGACAATGGCTACCGCCTCGAAGGCCCGGGAACGCTGATGATCGACGGCTCGGGCCGGAGCGATGGCAATGCCGAAATTCGGGTGCTGACGAATACAGTCGCTCACATCGCAACGACGATCACCGGAACCGGCGGCCTCAGCAAGACCGAGGGCGGGACACTCGTTCTCGAAGGCAACAACACCTATCGCGGCGGCACTAGCCTTCTCGATGGTACCCTATCGGTATCGAGCGACGCCAATCTCGGCGATGCGGCGGGCGGGCTGCGTTTCAATGGCGGGACGCTGGCGACCACGGCCGGCATCCAGAGCGCGCGCGCGATCATGCTCGACGGCTCCGGTGTCTTCAACGTCGCAACCAATACCGAGCTTGGCCTCACGGGAAGCGTTTCAGGCGCGGGCGATCTCATCAAGATCGGCGCGGGCACGCTGCGCCTGACCGGCGTCAACAGCTATGGCAATACCGCCGTCCTGGGCGGCACGCTGATCGGCAGCACGGGCTCGATCTCGGGCGACATCATCAATGCCGGCACGGTGGTGTTCGATCAGCCGGCGGATGGCCGTTTCGCCGGCAATATCGGCCGCCTGAGCAGCTTCGCCGGCCTCATGGTCAAGCAGGGCGCCGGCACCCTGAGCTTGACCGGCATCTCCGGCCTCGACTGGTCGATCCAGGCCGGTGGACTGTCCGCCGTCGCCGAGCGCTTCCTCGGCAATGCCGCGATCGGCGCCGGCGCATCGCTCACGTTCGATCAGGCCGCGGATGCCGCCTATGGCGGAGTGCTCACCGGCACGGGCCGGTTCGTCAAGGCCGGCACGGGCGCGCTGATCTACGACGGCAACAGTTCCGGTTTTGCCGGCATGACCGAGATTGCCGCCGGGGCGTTGATCGTCGGCTCCGGCCCCGCCCACGCCCAGGCCATGCTCGGAGGTTCGTTCCACGTGGCGGGTGGCGGCACGCTCGGCGGCCACGGCACGGTCGGCTCGGGTGCCGGATCGGTCGTGACGATCGCCTCGGGCGGCACGATCGCGCCGGGCAACTCCATCGGCACCCTCACCGTCAACGGCAATCTCGTCTTTGCCGCCGGCTCGACCTATCAGGCCGAGATCAGCCCCGCGCTGCAGAGCGACCTGATCAATGTCAGCGGCACAGCCGTGATCGACGGCGGTACGGTCCATGCCCTCAAGGCCGGCGGCATCTATACGCCCGGCAGTCGCTGGACGATCCTCGATGCCCATGGCGGCGTGACCGGCAGGTTCGACGCATTCGACCAGAACATGCCCTTCGTCGACCTGACGCTGAGCTATGATGCCCACCGTGTCTATATCGAGGCCAAGCGCAACAGCGTGCCGTTCTGCGCCGTCGCGCAAACCGCCAACCAATGCGCGATCGGCAAAGGCCTCGAAAGCACCGGATCCGGCAATCCCGCCAACGATGCGGCGGCCGCCCTTCCGGATGCAACTGCAGCCCGCGCGGCGCTCGATCAGCTTTCCGGCGAGATCCATGCGAGCGCGAAGACGGCGCTGATCGCCGACAGCCGTTTCATCCGCGAGGCCGCGACCGATCGCATCCGCGCCGCCTTCGGCGCCGTCGCGGCCTCCGCCATGCCCGTCACGGCCTATGGCGAGGGTGGTCCGCAGGCCGTTCCCGTCACCACCGATCGTGCGGCGGTCTGGGCTCAGGGCTTCGGCGCCTGGGGTCGCGTCAACGGCAACGGCAATGCCGCCGGGCTTACCACCGCCACCGGCGGCATCCTGATCGGGGCCGATGGGCCGGTGTTCGGCACGGGGCCGTTCGGGACCTGGCGCTTCGGCGCGCTCGCCGGCTACAGCCGTACCACCTTCAATGCGCGCGGCCGCCTCTCCTCCGGCGAAAGCGACAACTATCACCTCGGCCTCTATGGCGGGACGCAGTGGGGGCCTCTGGGGTTCCGCGCCGGTCTGGCCTATACATGGCATCAGCTCGTCACCGGCCGTACCGTCGCCTTTGCGGGTTTCGGCGACAGCCTGAGGAGCAGGTACCGGGCCGGCACCTTCCAGGTCTTCGGCGATATCGGCTATCGGATCGATACGCCGGTCGCGGCCTTCGAACCCTTCGCCAATCTCGCTCATGTGAGCCTCGATGCCGGCGGCTGCGGCGAGCGCGGCGGGGCGGCCGCGCTTCACGCGACCGGCCAGGTGACGGCCGCCACCTTCACCACGATCGGGCTGCGGGCCTCGGCGAACTTTGCCCTCGGCGGGATTGCCGCCACCGTGCGTGGCTCGATCGGCTGGCGGCACGCCTATGGCGCGATCGCTCCGCTGTCGAGCCAGGCCTTCGCCGGCGGCGATGCCTTCGCCATAGCGGGCGTGCCGATCGCACGCGACGCCGGCGCCATCAATGCCGGGCTCGACATGGCCGTCACGCCGAATGCGGTTCTCGGTCTTTCCTACGACGGCCAGTTCGCTTCGTCCGCGCAGCAGCACGGCTTCAAGGCAAACTTCAGCCTGAGATTTTGAACCGGCCTGGAACGGCGCGCGCCCGGAGGGAGCGGGCCTTTCCGCCCATTCAGCGGCCGGTGGCGCGCCGGTCGTAGGCGGTGGCGAAAAAGCTCATGAAGGCGCCGCGCAGGCCGCCGTCATGGGCGGCGGCGAGGGCTTGCCAGCGGGCGAGGTTGAGGTCCCACAGCCGCGCCTTGCGCGAGGCGAACAACTGGCCGAGAGCCCGGTCGGGGGCGGCGTCGCGGTCGACCGTTTCCGGGTCGAGCTGCGTGAGGAGCGCGTCCACCGCCGCCTGCATGGCGATGAACGTGTCGAGCTGATGGGTCTTCAGCGCCTCGAAGCTGCGGGCGACCGCGGCGCTCGCGCCGAGATAGCCGGGCCCGGCGCCGGCGAGCATCAGCCGCAAGGCATCCTCGGCGGTCGGGGCGAAAGGAATGGGATTGTTGTCCAGCGCCTGGACCGCGGTCTGGTTGGCGCTGCGCATGGCGCCTTTCGCCTCCGCGCGCGCCTGCATGAGGACCTTGAGCTCGGTGGTGACGAGCAGCATCAGCCGGCCGAGCTCCTCGGCGAGGGCCGTCGCATCGCGGCCGCCGAAGAGATCCGGCGGCAGGCCGGCGCCACGGGCGAAGGCCGCGATGAAGGCGTCCGAGGTCGCGGACGGCCGCGCGGGTGGTTCGGGGCGCGTCGGCGGCGGCGCGAGCGGTTCCGCGCCAGCTGCTTCCGGTGCCGGCGGGACGAGAGCTGCGTCAGCCGGTTCCGGCGGCTTCGGCGGCGGCAGCTCTCTCGGCATGGCCCAGTCCATGGCGGCTGCGTCCCCGGCGTCGTCCTGTGGGGGCGCTCGCCGGCCGCGCGGCGCGGGCAGAACCGGCTCGGGCTGCGGCCGGCCGAGCGGGCCGGGCAGATCGACGGCCCAGTCCATCAGGTCGCCCGATACGACCGGCCGGCCGTTGCGCCGCGCGCGGATTTCGCCGGCGCCGCCTCGCCGTCGGCGGCCCAGATGTCGCTGGCCGCGGCCGGTGGCACGGCCTCTCCTTCGAGGCTTCCGGCGGAGCTGTCGCCCTCGACCTCTACCTTGATGATGTAGCGCCCGATCTCCAGCCGGTCGCCGGCGCGCAGCCGCCGCGGCTCGGTCAGGCGGAAGGCTGCGCCATTGACGAAGGTGCCGTTGCTCGAGACGTCGTGCAGCCAGTAGCCGCCGTCGCGGAAGCGGATCTCGCAGTGCTTGCTCGAAATGTAGCGGGTCGGATCCGGCAGCACCCAGTCGAGATGTTTGTCGCGGCCGATGTCGATGCCGCGCCGGCCGGTCAACGTATAGGTCAGCGGTCCGCCATCGGACAGGGCGGCCTCGTTTTCAATGGTCAGGCGCAGTGCGAGCACGGACGGCCTCCGCATCTTGACCCTGGTACAGGCCTGATCTCGACAGAGCTGGTTTCGGCATCGGTCTCCCCGGGGGCGGTCGCGTCAGGCATCCGCCGCAGCGAGGCGAATGCCGCCTTCGATGCAGGCACGCAGTCTATCACGGCGCTCGGTTGCCGAAATGCGCGCGAGCGCGATCAGCAGGCAGGCGCGGGCGGCCTTGGCGGTGAGATGGGCCGGGGCGGGCGCTCCGGCATGTTCGCCGACCGAGAGGTTGCCGCCCGACCAGGCCGCGGCGAAGGCGGCCCAGGTCGTGGCATGGGCGGAGCTTGCTGCCTGGCCGGCCTGCATGGCCTCGATCCGGCTTGCCTCCGAGGGCGCGCGCACCCAGGCTTCCGCCGCGGCGAGCGCGACGTCCTCGACCGGAGCGCCGGGCGAGGCCAGGGCGCGCACCGACCGGCAGGCCCACCAGACCGCGTCGCGGCGTGGCAGGACGTAGGCACAGAAACTGATCGCATCTTCCGGCGTCTCGCCGTCGGCGAGCTCGCGCAGGAAGGCAAGCGGCTCGCGTTCGCCCGGCTCCGCCAGCATGTCCTCGACCAGCGTCGGGAAGGCTTCGGCGACGTCGCGGGCAGTGGCAAAGCGCAAGGTTGCCATGGCGGCCCCGTTCAGTTGATCAGTACCAGGCCGCCGCGCAGCGACAGGTTCGCCGCGCCGCTGACATTGGTCAGCGTGCCCTGGGCGTTGAGGACAGCCGCCGCCTTGATGTTGATCAGCGGCGAGGAAATGTCGATCGATGCCGGCGTCATCGTGATCTTGCTGGCCCCGCAGACGAGCTCGATCATCAGCCCGGCCTTCAGCGTCATCGTCTGCGCGACCTTGACCGTCTGGTTGCCGGTCTCGACGGCAAGCTCGTCGTCGCCGGATTTCAGCGTCGTCTTCCGCGAAGGCTTGCCCATCGGCACGGGAAATTCCGCGCCGATCTCGCGCGTCTCGGCATTCTTGACGGTGACGTCGAGGTCCTTCTCCGCGTGCATGCGGATCTTCTCCGACGACGCCTTGTCCTCGAAGACGAACTCGTTGTAGCCGGTGTCGTTCTTCGACGAGCGCGACTTGACGCCGGCCATGGTCTTGTTGGCGGGCAGTTCGTAGGGATGCCGGTTGTCGCCGTTGTAGACGGTGCCGGTGACGAGCGGATAGTCGGGATCGCCTTCGATGAACTCGACCACCACCTCCATGCCGATGCGCGGGATGACGACGCCGCCCCAGGACTTGCCGGACCAGGTCTGGGCGACACGCACCCGGCGCGAGGGCTTGCGGTCGCGGTCCCAGTGGAACTGGACGAGGATGCGGCCGTGCTCGTCGACGTCGATCTCCTCGCCGGCCTTGCCGACCACCTTGGCCGTCTGCGGACCGGAAATGACCGGGCGCGGCGTGACGGCGGGTGCGCGGAACGGCCGGCTGGCGGGCTGGAGCCGGTAGCTGCCGTCATAGCTCGTGCCGCCATCCTCGCCTGAGAGATAGCCCTGCGCGTGGATGCGGTGGGTGCAGGCGACGACGAGATAGGGGATGTTCTCGGAGGCCTCCTGGTGGTCCTTGAGCGTGATCAGGCCGCCCGGCGCGAGCGAGGCGGCATCGCCCGTGCATTCGCGCCGGAAATCGAGAGCCTGGCGGGCTTCCAGCCGGACCCGGGCGAGCTTCTCGCCCTTGCCGCGGTCCTGATAGCTCGCATGGTAGTCGTAGACCTCGAGCCCGCTCTTGGCGTAGCCGCCGGGCTGGCTCTTCTCGGCCAGCAGCGAGGCATTGGGCTTGAGATAGTCGAAGTCGTTCAGGCTCACCTTGCCACTCTGGAACCGGCGCACCGGCTTCCATTCGGTGATGTGCTGCTCGTCCCGGACATTGGTGCTGGCGAGGTGGCGGAAGGGCAGGGTGGCAAGGCCCGGCACCGGCTGGTGCGACGAGCGGCCGTCGGCCAGGATCATCTCGTGCTTGTCGGCCGTGTGCTCGAAAAAATAATAGATGCCGTAGTGCTCCATCAGCCGGCTGACGAAGGCGAGATCGCTCTCCCGGTACTGCACGCAATATTCGATCTTCTCGTAGCTCTCGCTGGTCTTGAACAGGAAGTCGGAAAAGCCCGCTTCGGTGAACACCTTGCGGATGATGTCGGTGACCGGCATGTCCTGGAAGAAGCGGCAATTGGCGGTGAAGCCGAGCAGCGAGAGCCAGGGCTGCAGCTTCAGCCGGTAGTGATGCAGCCCGCCGCGCTTGCCGAGCCACTCGCTTTCGGTCAGCACGCCGTTGAAGTGCCGCTGCGCCTTCCCGTAGGTGTGGAAGGTCACCGCGCAATTGCGCCCGAGCGCCTTGTCGAAGTCGAGGCTCGCCTCGGTGCTGACCGCCTCGATGACATAGTCGAAGGGGGTGCTGATCGCTTCGTGGCCGTCGAAGCCGACGAGGTTCAGCACGTCGCCGCCGAACGGCGTCTTCAGGCGCGCGGGCCGTTGGTCCTGCGTGAGCGCGAGCGTCATCGTGTGTCCTCGCCGGCGATTGAACGAAGCGGTTCGGGCCATTCCGCGAGGCGAACCAAGCACGGGGTGGCGCGATGCGATGTGCGCCCGGTCACACCGGCGAAGGCGCGGCCGTGCCAGTCTGCGGTGCATCGATCGCCTGATGCCGCCGCGGCCCTGCCGCTGCGGCGGGACCGGATCGCGGCCAGCGCCGAGACCGCCTGTTGACGTCCGATTTCCCTTACGGAGGGGTGCCCGCGATGGTTACCCATTTGACTAGTGTCCACGCCGGTCAATCGATTGACGGTCATAGCAGACTGAGTCATTCTCGGCGAGTATTCAATCGCGCCGAGGGGATTTCCATGCGTTGGAGCTTCTGCGGGTTCGCTTTATTGGCGGCGATGACTGTATCCGGGCAGGCGATTGCGCAGCCGGCTTATACGGCGGATCAGATTATCGAGCGATTTTCCGTGCCACGTCAATCGGAGACGAACCTTCCTCTCGGGCAGTCACGGGGACTTGGGCAGAACAGCAACTATAGTGCCAGCCGCACGATCTGCTCAGGCACCGATGCGGAGTGCGGGCGACCGGCAGCGCCGCCGAGCTTCGACCTGATGGTCAATTTCGCGCTCGATTCCGATCGGCTGACACCGGAGGCGCGGCGCAATCTCGACGAGTTCGCCCGCGCCCTCCGGGACCCGCGGCTGAACGGGCTGAACTTCGCGGTCGACGGCCATACCGACGCCCGCGGCTCCGACGCGCACAACATGGACCTGTCGCGCCGGCGGGCCAGCGCGGTGGTGAATTATCTGGAAGCGCAGGGCATTCCCAGCACACGCATCATGCCGCGTGCCTTCGGCAGTTCGCAGCCGCGCACCGCCGACCGGTTCGACGGCACCAATCGCCGGGTCGAAACCCGCGTCAACCGCTGAGCCGCGTCACGGCGGCATTGCCGCCCCTGCCGTGCCAGGTCATTCGCCAGCCCGCCCTTGTGTCGGGGGACGCGCCGCATCGGAAGAGTTGAGGACATGAGCGCCATCGATCATGCCATGCCCGCGGCGCCCAGGTCCGAACCGGTGCCCGAGTCCGAACCGGTGCCCGAGTCCGAACCGGTGCTCGGAACCGTGGCGGAAGGTGATGCAGCCGTGCCCGGCGCGGCGCCCTGCGGTCCCGATCTCGATGCGCTTGGCGACGAGGACTATCTGAACTTCCTCGCCCGCGTCGAAGGCGTCCTGCCGCCGGTCTTCGCTGCCTTCGACCGGTCGACCATCGACTTCGCCGCGGAGGCCAAGGCGGGCGCCGCGCTGATGCAGCGCTCGCGCGACCTGCGCGTCATGGTGCTGCTCGCCAAGCTGCGCGTGCTCGACCGGGATCTCGAAGGTTTCGCCGGCCTGGTCACGGCCATGGCCGATCTGCTCGAAGGGCAGTGGACGGAGGTCCATCCGGCCGTGGCCGGCCGCGACGTGGAGCTGCGCCGCGGCGTGCTGATGGCGCTCGACGACATGCCACACACGGTCATGCCGCTGCAGGTCATGCCGCTGTTCGAGACCCGCAATCTCGGGCGGGTGTCCTACCGCAATCATCTGGTCGCGACCGGCACGGTCGCGCCGCGAGACAATGAGAGCGTCTATGACGCGGCCGCCATCGCCGGCGGGCTCGAGCGGGCCGATCTCGATGAGCTCAAGGCCACGCACGGCGAGCTTGCGCGACTGGAGGCCGGTCTCAAGCGGATCGCGGCGAGCTTTTCGACGGCACTTGGGCCGGGACACGATCTCGCCCTGCCCAATCTCCTGAAGCTGGTGGGCGAGCAGGCGGCCTGGCTCGGCACGGAGCTCGCGCGCCGCGATCCCGGGGGGATCCAGGCGGTTCCGGCGGTCGAGCCCGCCGGCCATGTCGAGGCGGGCCCCGCAGCGGCAGGACCAATGGCCAGGATCGGCATTGCCGGCCATGGCGACGCGGCGGCCGCACTCGACGCCGTCGCCGACTACCTCGCCCGCAACGAGCCCTCGTCCGTCGGGCTCCTCCTGGTGCGCCAGTGCCGCCAGCTCGCCGGCGTCTCCTTCCTCGAGGCGATCAGGACGCTGGTGCCGAATGCGGTCGAGATCGCCAGCATCCGCGTCGGCCAGGATACCGGCTTCAACATTCCGATCGAACGGCTGAGCGCCTTCGACACGTCCATGCCGCCAGCCGATGCGGACGAGGCACCGGACGGCGGCGCGGCGTTCGAGCCGGCAGATCCCTTCGCGGAGGGCGGCGAGACGGCAGGCGACCCGGCCGAGGCGCTGCGCGCCGCCGCGCCGCCGACCGCCGCTCCGTTCCGACGCCTCGCAACGCGCGCCGAGGCCAACGACACGATGGCCCAGGTTGCCCAGTTCTACCGCGCGGTCGAACCGTCGAGCCCGCTGCCGCTGCTGCTCGACCGCGCCCGTGGCCTCGCCGGGCGCGACTTCCTGACCATTCTCGAGGAAATGCTGCCCGCATCGCATTTGCGTCCCGCAGGGGACGAATAGCGCCGGCCGCCGGCGCCGCATCCGCGTCTCGCAGATCCGCATATCGCAGTCGTCATCCAACGCATCCCAAGCGAACGGAAGGGAATTGCCATGAGCGACAGTGGCCAGAAATTCATTCGCCGCAACCGCAAGCCACGGGTGCACATCACCTACGAGGATCCCTACAATTCCGAGAAGCTGATCGAGCTGCCCTTCATCATGGGCGTGCTCGGGGATCTCTCCGGCAATGCCTCGACGGTCGAGAAGCCCGAGGTCGGCCAGCGCAAGTTTCTCGACATCGACATGGACAATTTCGACAAGCGCATGGCGGCGATCGCCCCGGGCCTGTCGTTCCGCGTCGACAACAAGCTGGGTGATCCCGGCGAGAAGCTCGGCGTCAATCTCACCTTCCAGACCATGGACGATTTCAAGCCGACAGCCGTGGCGCGCCAGGTGCCGGCGGTGGCGAAGCTCCTTGAGGCGCGCGAGCAGCTGAAGAACCTGCAGCGCTACATGGACGGCAAGGTGGGCGCGGAGAACCGCCTCAGGGAGCTGCTGAGTGATCCCGAACTGATGGCCGCCCTGCGCGACCGCAGCGCAGCCACGAGCCAGACGGACGGAGCCGAATGACGGCGCCCGCGGCGCTGCCGGCATCGATCAGGAGAGATGAGACCATGGCCCAGGAACTCCAGAAATCCGCAGCCGAACCGGGCGTCGCCACGCGCGACGTCGACGAGTTCGCCACGCTCCTGAAGCAGAGCTTCAAGCCGCGCAACGAAAGGGCGGCGACCGAGGTGGAGAATGCGGTGGCGACGCTGGTGCGCGAGGCGCTCGCGGACCAGTCGCTCGTCAAGTCCGACGTGCTGGAAACGATCGACGAGATGATCGCCCGGCTCGACGAGAAGCTGTCGGCGCAAATGAACGAGATCATCCACGCGCCCGAGTTCCAGAAGCTGGAAAGCTCCTGGCGCGGCCTCAACTATCTCGTCTTCAACTCGGAGACCGACGCCACCCTCAAGATCAAGTTCATGAATGTCGGCAAGACCGAGCTGAACAACAATCTGAAGAGCTATCCCGGCGCGCGCTGGGACCAGAGCCCGCTGTTCAAGCAGGTCTACGAGCAGGAGTTCGGCCAGCTCGGCGGCGAGCCCTTCGGCGCTATGGTCTGCGACTACGAATTCTCCCACGAGGCGCAGGACATCCAGCTGCTGCGCGGCCTCACCAAGATCGCCGCCAGCGCGCACTGCCCGCTGTTCGCAGCGGCCAACCCCACCCTGATGGGCATGGACAGCTGGACCCAGCTCTCCGACCCGCGCGATCTCTCGACCATTTTCGAGACGCCCGACTATGCGGCCTGGAAGAGCCTGCGCGACTCCGACGATGCCCGCTATCTCGGCCTCTGCCTGCCGCGCGTGCTGGCGCGCCTGCCTTACGGAGCCAAGTCCGATCCGATCGAGGAGTTCGGCTTCGAGGAGGAGACCGACGGTCACAACGGCAGCAAATATGCCTGGATGAGCGCGGCCTATGCGATGGGCACGAACGTCAACCGCGCGTTCAAGGAATGGGGCTGGTGCACGCGCATCCGCGGCGTGGAATCGGGCGGCGAGGTGATCAACCTGCCGGTCCATACCTTCCCGACCGACGAAGGCGGCATCGACCTGAAATGCCCGACCGAGATCGCCATCACCGACCGGCGCGAGGCGGAGCTTGCCAAGTCGGGGCTGATCCCGCTGATCCATCGCAAGAACACCGACAAGGCGGCCTTCATCGGCGCGCAGTCGGTGTATCGGCCGAAGAAGCGGATGACGGACGAGGCGACCGCGTCCGACAACCTCTCCTCGCGCCTTCCCTACATGTTCGCGGTGTCGCGCTTCGCCCACTACCTGAAATGCATGGTGCGCGACAAGATCGGCTCGACCAAGGAGAAGTCGCAGCTGCAGCGCTGGCTGAACGACTGGATCCATCTCTATGTCGACGGCGATCCGATGAATTCCTCCGAGGAGACCAAGGCGCGCCGGCCGCTCGCCGCGGCCTCGGTGGAGATCATCGAGAACGAGGAAAACCCCGGCTACTACTTCGCCAAGTTCATGCTGCGCCCGCACTACCAGCTGGAAGGCATGGATATCGGTCTCAGCCTGGTCTCGCGCCTGCCGGCGAAGAGCGGCTGACCGCGGCGTGCGCCGCGCCGCCCGCTGCGGCGTGTGCCGGCGCACATCGGCCCCTGAAGCATTCGCCTATCCCTGAATACGGCCACCAAAGGAGGCATCCATGGCTGTAGACATGTATCTCGAACTTGACGGCGTGCAGGGCGAGTCGGCGATCAAGACGAACGCCATCGACATCGAATCCTGGAGCTTCGGCATGCACCAGCAGGGCACCGGTCACGTCGCGACCGGCAGCGGCGCCGGCAAGGTGCAGGTCCAGGACATCTCCATCATGAAGCATTCGGACAAGTCGACGCCGACGCTCATGCTGAAGCTCTGCAAGGGCGATCACATCGCCAAGGGCAAGATCGTCGTGCGCAAGGCCGGCGGCCAGAAGCCGATCGAATATATCGTGGTGGACATGGAGCACATCCTCATCACGAATTTCCAGACCAGCGGCAGCAATGCCGGCGATCTCGTCAGCGAAAGCCTGACGCTGAACTTCGCCAAGTTCAAGGTCGCCTACACGCCGCAGAAGGCGGAAGGCTCCGGCAGCGGCAAGAACGAGATGGGTTGGGACGTCGCCAAGAACGTCACCGCCTGAGCCGCCGGCGCGGGCGGCGGCCGTCCATGCAGGATCCGCCGCGGACGCCTTGCGTCCGCGGCGCACCCGCAAGGCCGCCGCCGTTCGCGCCGCATGACGCATTCCGACGCGAGGAATGGGGGGTGTCTTGGGACCGCAGCGCAGCAAAGACAGGCTTTCGCCGCCGCTGATGCACGCCTTCCGCAGCGCCCATGCCGAGCGCAGCTTCGCGCCGAGGATCGGCGACGCGGCGGCCGGCGACGCGCCGCGGCAGGCAAGGCCGACGCGGCTGTCCGGACGCCCGCCGATCACCGAAGGCGCGCTGCGCCAGGAGGTCGCGCGCGACCTCGCCAATCTCGTCAATACGGTCAGCCTCGCTTCGGCCATCGACCTCGACGGCTTCGATGCGGTGCGCCGCTCCGTGCTCAATTTCGGCCTGCGCGAGGTGACCGCGCATTTCGCCGACCAGGCCGCCGACGGCCGGCTGGCGCGCGACGTCGAGGAGGCGATCCGCCATCACGAGCCGCGGCTTCTCGCCGGCACGCTGCGGATCAAGCAGGTCGTCCGGGTGGACGAGCCTTCGCTCAACGTGCGGCTGGAGATCAGCGCGGACCTCTCCTGCGAGCCGGTCGACGTGCCCGTGGTGTTCATCGCCGACATCGACGTCGACAGCCGCAAGATCAACATTGCCAGGGCATCGGCCTCATGAACCGCGAATTCCTCGATCTCTACAATCGCGAGCTCCTGCTGCTCTACGAGCAGGCCGGCGAGTTCGCCGAGGAATATCCCGACATCGCCCAGCGGCTCGGAGGCCTCACCACAGAACGCGCCGATCCGATGGTGGCCGGCCTCCTGGAGGGCTGCGCCTTCCTCGCCGCCCGCGTCCAGCTCAAGATGAAGCACGAATTTCCCGAGCTGACCGGCAACCTGCTCGAGCAGCTCCTGCCCAATGCGCTGGCGCCAATCGCCTCCACGGCCCTGGTCAGGATCCGCCCGCGCTTCGGCGATCCGGCCCTGCGCGACGGCCAGGTGATCGCGGCGGGCGAAGCGATGGACGCGGTCCATGTCGAACGCGAGCGCCAGGTCGCCTGCCGCTTCCGCCTGTCGCAGGCCGTCACCCTCTGGCCGTTCGAAATCACGCGCGCCCAGTATGTCGCGACGCCGGCGCCGCTGCAGGCCATGGGCGTTCCGGTCGGGCGCGGCGTGACCGCCGGCCTCGTCCTGTCGCTGACCCATCGCAGCCTCGCCGACCCGGCCGAGGAGCCCGACGATGCGGCGGCCCTGGCCGAGCCGCTGGCGCTGTTCGCCGGCTGCCGCACGACGCGCCTGCCCATGCACATCCTGGGCGCTGAGGCCGATGCGATCGCCCTCTACGAGCAGATCTTCGCGCATTGCCGGTCGATCCATTTTCGATGCCTCGACGCGCTGGGCGATCCCGTGGTGATCGAGGCGCCGGGCGTCGGGCTCGAGCAGATCGGCTTCGGCGACCACGAGCAGCTCTTCCCGGCCGACAAGCGGACCTTCCGGGGCTTCGAGTTGCTGCGCGAATACTTCGTCCTGCCGCGCAAGTTCATCGGTTTCGCGCTGACCGGCCTCGACACGATTCTGCCGCGGCTGAAGGCGCGCACGATCGACATCATTTTCGGTTTCGACGAGGCCAATCCCCGGCTCCCGGCCTTCGTGACGCCGGAGGTCCTGGCGCTCTATGCGGCGCCTGCGGTCAACCTGTTCGAGAAGACCACCGACCGGCTGCCGGTGAAGACCGGCCTGCACGAATACAATGTCGTGCCCGACCGCGGCCGGCCGCTCGACTACGAGCCGCACCGCATTCTCAGCGTCCATGCCCACCGCCCCGGCGGCCGCGAGCGCATCCCCGTGCCGCCGCTCTACGGCGCGGCTCTGGAAGGGCCGACCGGTCCCGACCAGCTCGCCTATACGGCGCGCCGGCTGCCGCGCCGGCGCACCGCGGCGGAACGGCGCTACGGCACGCCGTCGGACTATGTCGGCACCGAGATGTATCTGGCGATCTCCTCGCCGCTCGGCCAGACCGAGGACGACCGTCTCGTCGAGCTGTCGGTCAGGGCACTCTGCTCCAACCGCCATCTGCCCGAGCTTCTGCCGGTCGGCGGCGCCGGCGGCGATTTTCGCCTGCTCAACGATACGGAGCTGGAAGTGGCCTGCGTGGCCGGGCCGACCCGTCCGCGCGAGCCGATCGTGTCGCAACGGCGCGGGCGCACCGAGACCTGGTCGACCGGCGCGACCGTCTGGCGGTTGCTCAACCTGCTCAGCCTCAACCATCTCGGCCTCGTCGAGGACCAGGCCGGGGGCGATGCGCGCATGCTGAAGGAGACGCTGTTCATCTTCGCCGACATTGCCGACGGCAGCGCCGAACGGCGCATCTGGGGCATCCGCCAGGTGGCGAGCCGGCCGGTGGTCCGGCGCGTCCAGCGGCGCGACGGCACGGGCGTCGCGCGTGGACTGGAGGTGACCGTCAGCTTCGACGAAAAGGCGTTCGAAGGCTCGGGCATCTTCCTGCTCGGCGCCGTGCTCGACCGGTTCTTCGCCGAATACAGCCATCTCAATCAGTTCACCCAGACCGTCATCCGCAGCACCGAGCGCGGCGAGGTGATGCGCTGGCCGCCGCGCATGGGCCTGAGGAGGCCGCTATGACGCTGCCGGCGGGCCTCACCGAAAACCCGGAGCTCTACGACTTCTTCGCGGTGATGCGCATGCTGGAGGCGCGGAATCCCGGTCGCCCGCGCATCGGCGACAGCGCGGCGGCGCGCGAGGACTATGTCGGTCTCGGCCAGGACCCGTTCCTGGCCTTCCCGGCCTCGAACCTCTCGGCTGCCCGTCCGGACCGCAAGGGCCGCCTGCGGCTGTCGGTGCGCTTCCTCGGCCAGTTCGGCCCGCAGGGCGCCCAGCCGCTGGCCCTGACCGAGGAGGCCCAGGCCTATCAGCTGCGCGGCGACGATGCCTTCGTGCGCTTCGCCGACCTCTTCAACAACCGCTTCCTGCAGCTGTTCTACCGGGCCTGGGCCGATGTCCGCCCGATCGCCCAGGCCGACCGGCCGGAGGCCGACCGGTTCAAGGCCTATCTCGGCGCCGCGATCGGGCTCGGCTCACCCGGAGCCTGCGGTCTCGGCACCGTCCCGGATGCCCTGAAGCTGCATTTTGCCGGGCTGATGAGCGCCGGCGCCAAGAGCGCCTCGCGCCTCGCGACGCTGATATCGGGGGTGTTCGGCCTGCGCTGCGAGGTGGAGGAGTTCGTCGGCAGCTGGCAGGTGCTGGAGGCCGCCGACCGCAGCCGGCTCGGCGGCGCCAATGCGGGTCTCGGCGCCAGCCTGATGCTCGGCTCGCGCACCTACAGCGTCTCGGACAAGTTCCGCATCCGCCTGTTCGCCGCGACGCTCGCCGAATACGAATCCTATCTGCCGGGCCGCCGGCGCGCCGACCAGCTCGACGATCTCGTCAGCTTCTACCTCGGCGAGGAGCTGGAATGGGACGTCGAGCTGGCCCTGCCGGCCGGCGAGGCCACGCCCATGCGCCTCGGCGAGGCCGGCCGCCTCGGCTGGACCAGCTGGATGGCTCCGGACTGGACCGAGGCTCCGGGCGCGCTGCGCACCGACGCCCGTTTCGACGTGCATGAACGGGCCAAGCGGCGGCGGGCCGCCGCCGCCTCAGCACAAGGATCGCGCCGATGACCGATATCAGCCTGGAGACCGTTGCCGGCAAGCTGAACCGGGTGGGCTATGACGCCTTCATCCAGGCGCTGCGGCAGGCCAAGACCGCCGGCAACCGCAATCTCGAACTGGCGCACTGGCTGCACCAGGTGCTGCAGGCCGAGCGGAGCGACCTCGGCCTCACCCTCGATCATTTCAAGCTGGATCGCGGCCGGCTCGGCGCCGACACGCTCGCGGCCATCAACGGCTTCCGCCGGAACGAAAGCGAGATGCCGGGCGTCGCCAATGCCATGGTCGATCTGCTCGACCGCGGCTGGCATTACGCGACGCTGTTCTTCGGCGAGATGCAGATCCGCACCGGCCATGCGCTGCTCGCGGCCATGAAGTCGATGGACCTCCGGCGCGCGCTGGTGAGCATTTCGTCCGAGTTCCAGAAGATCAACGCCGACACGCTCGCCGCCGAGCATCGTGCGATCTGGAGCGGCTCGGTCGAGGACAGCATGCGTCCGATGGACGGGTCGGGCGCCATGGCGGCGGATGCCGCGCCCGGCCGGAAGGGCACGACGGCGCTCGACCGCTTCAGCCAGGACCTGACCGCCCGTGCGCGGGCCGGCGGCATGGATCCGGTGCTCGGGCGCGACGCCGAGATCCGCCAGGTGATCGATGTGCTGCTGCGGCGGCGCCAGAACAATCCGATCCTCACGGGCGAAGCCGGCGTCGGCAAGACCGCGGTGGTGGAGGGCCTCGCGCAGCGCATCGTCGCCGAGGACGTGCCGCCGCTTCTGCGCGGCGTGCGGCTCTGCGCGCTCGATGTCGGGCTGATGCAGGCCGGCGCCTCGATGAAGGGCGAGTTCGAACAGCGGCTGCGCGCCGTCATCGACGAGGTGCAGGCGTCCCCGGTGCCGATCATCCTGTTCATCGACGAGGCCCATACGCTGATCGGCGCGGGCGGCGCGGCCGGCACGGGCGACGCCGCCAATCTCCTGAAACCGCCGCTCGCGCGCGGCACGCTGAGGACCGTCGCGGCGACCACCTGGTCGGAATATCGCCAGCATATCGAGAAGGATCCCGCCCTGACGCGCCGGTTCCAGCCGATCGCCGTCGACGAGCCCGATGCCGCGCGCTGCTGCGACATGCTGCGCGGCATCCTGGCGCCGATGGAAAAACACCATGGCGTGCGCATTGCCGACGCCGCGGTGGTGGCGGCCGTCACGCTCTCGCAGCGCTACATTCCGGCCCGGCAATTGCCCGACAAGGCGGTGAGCCTGCTCGACACGGCCTGTGCCCGCGTCGCGGTCAGCCAGACGACGACGCCGGCGGCGATCGAGGCGGCCCGTGCGACCATCGCCGCGCGGGAGAAGGAAAGGGATGCGCTCGGCAAGGACGTCGATCTCGGCGCCGACACTGCCGCGCGGATGGCCGAGATCGACGGCGAGATCGCGGCGCTGACCGAAAGGCTGAGCGCGGCCGAGGCGGCCCATGCCGCGGAGAAGGCGCTCGTCGAGGAGATCCTGGCGCTGCGGGCGGAGCTGTCAGGCATGCCGGCGGCCGGGGATGGCGCGGAGCCGCGCGCACGCCTGAAGGAGCGCAGCGCCGCGCTCGGCGCCTTGCCGGCGGAGGGCCGGATGATCCATCCCCATGTCGACGAGGAGGCGGTCGCCGCTGTCGTCTCGGCCTGGACCGGCATTCCGGTCGGGCGGATGGTGAAGGACGAGATCGAGGCGGTGCTGACGCTCGCCGAGGGGCTGAACCGGCGCGTGGTCGGCCAGTCGCACGGCCTCGCCGCCATCGCCAAGCGGATCGAGACCAACCGGGCAAGGCTCGACAATCCGAACAAGCCGGTCGGCGTGTTCATGCTGTGCGGGCCGTCGGGCGTCGGCAAGACCGAGACGGCGCTGGCGCTCGCCGAGGCGCTCTATGGCGGCGAGCAGAACGTCATCACCATCAATATGAGCGAGTTCCAGGAGGCGCATACCGTCTCGACGCTGAAGGGCGCGCCTCCGGGCTATGTCGGCTACGGCGAAGGCGGCCGGCTGACCGAGGCGGTGCGCCGGCGGCCCTATGCGGTGGTGCTGCTCGACGAGGTCGAGAAGGCCCATCCGGATGTGCACGAGATCTTCTTCCAGGTCTTCGACAAGGGGGTGATGGAGGACGGCAGCGGCCGGCGCATCGACTTCAAGAACACCCTGATCATCCTCACCTCCAATGTCGGCACCGAACGGCTGATGCATCTCGCCGAAAAGGCGGAGTATCGCGACGATCCGGAAAAGCTCGCGGCCGCCCTGAAGCCGGATCTCCTGGAGGTGTTTCCGCCGGCCCTGCTCGGGCGGATCGTCACCATTCCCTACCTGCCGCTCTCGCCCGACATGCTCGCGGGCATCGTCAGGCTGCAGCTCGACCGCATCGGCCGGCGCATCCGCGACAATCACGGCGCGGCCTTCGCCTATGACGAGGCCGTCGTCGAGGCGATCGTCGGGCTCTGCAACGATCCGGCGAGCGGCGGGCGGATGATCGACAACATCCTGACCAACCGGATCCTGCCGGACCTGTCGCGGCGGATCCTCAAGCAGCAGATCGACAGGCAGGACTGGACGACGGCGCGCGTCGGCGTCGCAGCCGATGGCGCCTTCGACTTCGTCGTGAGCTGACGGCGCGGCGAACGGCATTCGAGCAACAGGCACATCGTATCGCGCCATGGATCAGCTCGGACGGTTCGCGCTCGCCGCGCTGCCCCGATGAACGTCGCGGGAGGTTTCGTATGGATCTGCGCCTTCTGTCCCTCAGGAACTCGATATTGCTGGCCTCGATAAAGGCCAAGCCCGGTGACGTCCCCGACGAGACGATCGACGGATTTCCAGAGTTCGCATCGACCATCGACACGATCAACGATCCGCAAGTCCGCACCAAGCTGCGGGCACTCGCCAGGCGCATCGCTGCAAGCCATGCGACGCCGAGCAAGATCATCGGCTTCGAGGTTCACGGTCATGCGGACGTTACCTTGCGACCGCCGCCTGGCATGGATCGCCAACGATTCGAAGACGATGTCAGCGCGGACCGTGCCGACAGCGCGAAGGACCTGCTGCTTCAGATGATTGAAGAGGAGGGCGGCAAGCCCTTCATGACCGGCATCCGCGCGAACACTTCGGCGCGCGGCTTCGGCAGCCGGTTCAACAAGTTTCGGCCGGCGCAAACGGAGGATCAGAGGCGGCGGAACCGGCGTGTCGAAATCTTTCTGAAAATCTCGAATCAACCACAGCCGAAGCCCACGCCGCCCGAGCCTCCACCGCCCCCGAAGCCGCCCGAGCCCGGCACGCATTGGCGCATCAGGATCAAGGCCGGAAACGTGACCAGCATCTCGCTGCCCGAAATCGAGATCTCGCCGGTCAACATGTTCCTGGTCGTTGAACTGACCGACCTCGACAGGAAGCGAAAGGCGCGTTTCCACATCCACGCGCGCGGAATTCAGCTGCCGAATGGCCAATTGGGCCCACCGACGCCGGTTCAGTCGCAGGCTGTGACGGAGGGCGACGAGGTCGAATTCCGCACGACCAACGGCGTCACGCTCGAACAGTTCAATGGCGGCATCTTTGTTGCGCAGAATCCGGGCGCGGCCTTCGTGCTGGACACCGGTGGAAAGTTCGCCTTGTCGTTCAATGCCCTCGGTGCCACGCGAACGAGACCATCGGTGGTGGAAGTCGGTGGCGGCTTCAATCTGATGAACGTCGTTCCCCAGGCAAGCCTCAGCATCGGGCCATCGCCGGAGGAAGGCAGCATCAAGATGGTGGACGCCCCCCAGGCCATCCCCTGAACGAGACCGCATCCGCTCCCGATTGATGAGGCATTTGCAATGGCAAACTTCAAAATCGCAGAAGATGGAGCAGATATCTCCTCCTTCGACCTGCCGAAAGGGCGCAAGGTCCGGTTGCTGCAATGGGGTGGAGACCTGCAAGGCAATCGCCTCGACGTCGATGTCGAGACGGACGCCTCGGGCGTGACCTGCACGACGCTCGGCGCCAAGCAGCCGGCGGCCTCGACCTTGTTCGAGCTCGAAGGAACCGTCGAAGGAACATCCGCCCGCATCCGGGCCTTCGTCAGCGGCACCACCCAGCACTACAGCTCGCCTTTGAAGGTGACGGTCTGGGGCGTGCCCCAGCATCATCGCGGCTATACGGTGGACCTGCTCGCCAAGCTCGCGATCAAGGGCGATGCGCGACGCCTGCAGCGCTATTCGCGCGTGCTGCGCGACGAAGCCGGCCCCGACCATATTCTGGCGCAGAAGATGTCCGGCACTCTCAACTGCGGCACGACGGTCGAGAACTATCGCAAGACGCTGCTGCTGGACGATGTCTCGCTGACCTATTTCAGATATTACGACGCCGAGGTGACGGGCGGGGACACCGCCGATCTGACCTTCAATCCGAAGATCGTCAATCAGGCAATCCTGCGGATTCGCAGCCTGCTGGACAAGGGAACCGCGGTGCGGGTCTGGGTCGTCCACGACCGGTTCTCGCTCGCCAACAATACCGGAACTCATTTCCTCCTGATCATCGGCTATTCCGGCAACCGCTTGCTTTATCTCGATCCCTGGTGGGGCGGATCGGCCCTCGACTATGACGGCGGCATGTACCCCAAGGCGACGAACGAATTCATGGGCGAGCTGGTGTTCGACCCCGCCAATCCGCATCTCGGGATCCAGTCGACGGCAGCGACGACAGGCTCCATGGCCTACAAGGTCATCGCCGGTCCCTAGAATCCCTCGCCGCCTCATGGCGGCGGCCAAGACCTCGAGGCCCGTGTTCTCGCGCGTTTCTTTACGCGAACCGGCACGCACTTCACTGGAAAATGCCGTCGCCTCCCGCCTCGCGAGCCTCAGATCATCGCGTGCACGAAGACGAGCGCCGGCGCCTTGCCGTCGGCGGTCATGGCGCTGAGGCTGCGCTTGGTGCGTTTGATCGCATTGTACTTGCCCTGGTTGCCGTCCATGGTCGTCAGCGCGTCGCCCTCGACCGTGTCGACCAGGCAGACATGTTTCCAGTCGCCGGCATGGGCCTTGCGCAGCAGGACGACGTCGCCGCGTTCCAGGCTGCAGCCGTTCCAGCCGATCTCGCGATAGTCCTGATGGCCCTTGCCGTCCATCGGGCTCGTTCCCGAATAGCGCAGCAGCTGGCCGGCCGATTCCGGCTTCATGGCCCAGTGGATCGCCTTCTGCGGCGAGAACAGCACATTGTTGCTGGGGCCGAACGGATTGAACTCGCCCTGCACCGCCGCGGCATGGGCCCAGCACCAGTAGGCGAAGGCCCCGCACCAGTTGTAGCTCTTGTCGATGTCGTAGACGCCGAAGCCGTCGCCCTGCTTGGCGATGGCGCTGTTCATCTGGTCCTCGGCGATGCGGATGACCGCGTCGCGCAGCGGCATGCGCTTGAGCTCGGCCAGGAGGGCAGGGGTCACTGCGGCCGTCTTGGCGCCGGCCTGGCACCAATTGCTGTTCATGATCGTCTGGATCTCGACCGGCTTGGCGAAATCCCGCCCGTCGAGCAGGGCCCTCAGCGTCGTCGTCGCGTCGGGCTTGCTGGAGGCGGTCAGCACGATCTTGCGGATCGTCTGGTCCTTCTCCCAGGCGCTGAGGCCGCCGGCGCCATGGGCCTGCCTGTCGTCCTTGGTCCCGGCATTGAGCGTGACCACGCTGTCGTCATCGACCTGGACGTCGAGGCCCGGGCCGGCGACGAGGTAAAGGGTCGCTTGCCGGCCGACCGGAATGAGCTGAAGGCTCCGGTCCGCGTCGAAGCCGACCTGGTCCCAGCCGATCTTGCGGAAATGCGGCATGGATGCCTCCCATCGCACGTCAAGGTCCGGCGGGCGTCGTCTGTTCTCGATGGTCCGGCGACAGCAGTCTGGCGGCCGTCTTCGATGCCAATAATCCCGCCGGATGCTCTGCACTGTGCGCTGGACCACAGTCTGACCGAGCGAGGTTTCATCCCCGTGCCGCCTTGATCATGCCCGCATGTCGGCCTATGTCAGCGGCGCCGCAGGGCTGCCCGGGACTTTCACGGGGCATGACGGGAGGACGACCGATGAGACTGAGGACGCGCGAAGGATCCCATCGCCACGCCCTCGTTCCCTTGGTCCGCCATGCCTGCCTTCATCACTTTGTTCTCCCTTGCCTATGCGACGCCCGACGGGCGTGAGCTTTTCCGCGATCTCGACCTCAGCTTCGGCCGCGAGCTGACCGGTCTCGTCGGCCGCAACGGCGTCGGCAAGTCGACCCTCATCCGCCTCATCTGCGGCGAGCTTCCACCCGCGGCCGGTGCGGTCCAGCGCCAGGGCACGATCGGCGTCCTGCGCCAGGTCGTTCAGGTCGGCGCGGACGAGACGGTCGCCGACGGCCTCGGCATCCGCACCCGGCTGGATCAGCTCGCGCGGGCGGTCGCCGGCCTCGCCGATGCGTCCGATGAGGAACCGGACTGGACGCTGGAGACGCGTCTCGCCCAGGCGATGGCGCGGCTCGACCTCGCGCATGTGGCCCTCGACCGGCCGCTCGCGAGCCTCAGCGGCGGCGAGCGCACGCGCCTTGCGCTCGCCGGGTTGACGATCGATCCCATCGACTTCCTGGTTCTCGACGAGCCGACCAACAATCTCGACCGCGAAGGCCGGGCGGTGCTGCGCCGCTTCCTCGCCGATTGGCGCGGCGGCGCCGTCGTCGTCAGCCATGACCGGGACCTGCTGCGCGGGATGCACCGGATCGTCGAACTGAGCAGCCTCGGAGCGAGCGTCCACGGCGGCGGCTGGGATCTCTATGCCCAGCGCAAGGCCGAGGACGTCGCCGCCGCCGAGCGCGAGCTCGGACGCGCGGAAAGGGCGGTCGCCGCCACGGCCGAGCGCGCCCAGCTCGCCGCCGAGCGCCAGGCGCGCAGGGACGGCGCGGGCAAGCGCTCGCGCGCCAAGGCGGGCGCCAGCAAGCTGCTGCTCGACGCGCGTCAGGACCGTGCCGAAAAGACGTCAGGGCGCGGCCAGGCGCTGGCCGACCGGCAGCGCGCCGAGGCCGAGGGCGCCCTGGCGGAGGCGCGCAGGCGGGTCGAGATCGTCACCCCGCTGACCTTCGCCGTCCCCGATGGCGGCGCGGCCCATGGCAAGGTGATCCTGTCCTTCGATCGGGTGACGGGAGGCGCCGATCCGGACCGCCCGGTGATCCGCGAGCTTTCCTTCGATATGACCGGCGCCGACCGGTTCGCCGTCGTCGGCCCGAACGGCGCCGGCAAATCCACCCTGGTGAAGCTTGCGGCCGGGCTGATCGCGCCGGTCGAGGGAACCATCCGGCGCGCGGGGCATATCGTGATGCTCGACCAGCAGGTGGCGCTGCTCGATCCCGCGGCGTCGATCCTCGACAATTTCCGCCGGCTCAATCCCGGCTGCAACGACAATGCCTGCCGCACGGCGCTCGCCCGCTTCCAGTTCCGGGCCGATGCGGCGCTCGCTCCCGTCCGGCATCTTTCCGGCGGCGAAATGCTGCGGGCGGGCCTTGCCGCGACCCTGGCCGGCGACCGGCCGCCCGACCTCCTGATCCTCGACGAGCCCACCAATCATCTCGACCTCGCCGCCATCGTGGCGGTCGAAACGGCGCTCGCCGGTTTCGGGGGCGCGCTGATGGTGGTGAGCCACGACGAGGATTTCCTCGCAGCACTCGGCCTCGACCGGCGGCTGGTGTTGCCGGCGCAGGGGCAGGCTCGACAGGAGCGCTGCTCGATGCCCCCTGTGCCCGCCATATCCCCAGCCTAGCGTCGTGCCGGCGTCGCGCAGATCCGGGCGCCGGCATTGACCCAGCAATCGCCGTCGCGTCGCATCGTGCCGAGGCGATTGTGGGCGCGGCTCGCCCGGGGCTCGCCATTCCAGTAGCCCTCGGCCTGCGTCGCGTCGTCGAAAACGAGGTAGCCGAAATAGCCCGGCAGCCGGCCGTCCGGCGGCAGGGCCCGCAGGGTGTCGGAGCCCTGCTCGATCTGGCAGGCGCCTTCGAGATATGTCCGGCCGTTGATCTCGAGCAGACAGCGGCCGGGACCCGAATAGACGACGGATCCCGCCTGGGCGAGACGGACCGTCGGCGACGCGGCCGGGGACGCCGGTTCGGCGCGACCGACGGGCATGGCCAGGACCGCGCAGACGGCGGTGGCCAGGCCGGCGAGAAGGCGTGGATGCGTCATGGCAGGGCCTCGTCGATGGTGGCGGGTGCTCGCAGGACACCGTGAACCGGGCGCACCGGCGCCGCAATCGCTTCGGCTTGCCAAGCCTTGCCGGGCCTTGCGCAAAAGCTCCGGCGCCCGGGAACGGCCGCGGGCGCCGGCACGACCCTGATACTGGCCCTCGTTCAGGCGTGAACGGTGACGATCGGGTTCATCACCAGCCCGAAGGCGCGCAACTGGCCGAGCAGTTCCTTGTAGCCGAAAGCCTGGCAGCCGGAGGCGAAACCGACCCGTTTCGGCGCCTGCTGCAGCAGGGAATAGCCGGCATAGGCCTGCAGCAGGCCGGTCTGCTTGTAGTTGCAGTTGCCGTGGATGACGACATGGCTGCGGCCGAGAGGGCCGGAGGCGTAGACGGAATCGATCGAAGTGTTGATACGCGGGTTCTCGCGCGGGGGCATGGCCGCCTGCAGCGAAGCGGCGATCTTGCCGAGCTCGATCTCCTGCTGGTCGAGCGGCAGCGGCCGGATGGTCTCCTTCACCATCTGGGTCGTCTGCACGACGCCCTCCATCACCTCGCGGGCCAGGACGCCGCCGAGCGCCCGCACATTGGCGACGCGCGGGTCATCCTTGAACCAGACCGGATGGGCCGTGCCGCCCCAGGGGACGGCGATCGCGGTTTCGTGCTGGCCGGGCACAACGACGTCGGCCCGCGCCGTCACGTCCCATTCGACGAACTTGTTCTGCACCATGTGGAACCACTTCGCCTTGAGGATGGTGAAGATGGTCTGGGTCGAGGCGTAGGTCGGAAAACCCTTCCAGAACACCAGGATGTCGAGCGTGTCGAGGCCGGGCGTCTCGAGCGCGATGTTCGCGGCGATCTCGCCGGTCGTGTACATCTGCGCGATGTTGGGCGCGAGCAGCAGGTTCTTCTCGGCGAATTTCGCGCCCCATTTCTCCTTTGCCAGCAGCACCCAGTCCTGTTCGCCGGTCGTATCGGAATAGTGGCAGCCGGCGGCAAGGCAGGCCTCGACCACTTCGGAGCCGTATTTGATGAAGGGGCCGACCATGTTGGAGACATATCGCGCGCCCCGGAACAGTTCGGTGAGCGCCGCGACCGTGTGCTCGACGCCGACCACCTCGCAGTCGGCGGTCTCGATGCCGGGGATCTTGTCGACCACGGCCTGCACCTTGGCCTTGTCGCGGCCCGCGGCAATGAAGGGGATGTTGTATTCGCGCAGATATTCGCAGACGAGGCGCCCGGTATAGCCGGAGACGCCGTAGACGACGACGGGTCGCTTGCCGCTCATCGTGTGGCTCCTTCCTGATCAGATCGGTTCGAAGGCTGTCATTGCGCCGCCGCGGGAACGGCGGCCCCGCGTCACGTGCCCATGCCGCCGTCGACCGGCAGGCCGGCGCCGGTGATGAACCGGGCGGCGTCCGAGCAGAGGAACACCGCGGCGTCGGCCACCTCCGGCATGACGGCGAGCCGGCCGAGCGGCGTCTGGCCGACGACATCGGCAACCGCCGCGTCGATATCGGGGGCGAGGCCGAGCGCGACGATGTCCTGGGCAAGCTTCACGCCCATCTCATTGGCGATCAGGCCGGGATAGATGCAGTTGACCCTGATGCCGTAGCCGAGCTTGCCGGCCTCCACCGCCGCGATGCGCGTCATGCGGTCGACCGCGGACTTGCTGCCGGAATAGCCGGATATGGCTGGGAAGGCGATGGTCGCCGCCACCGACGAAATATTGACCACGGCGCCGCCCGCGCCGGCCGGTCCGCCGGGCCGCATCGCCCTGAAGGCGTGCTTCATGCCGAGTGCAACGCCGAGCACGTTGATGTCGAGCATGCGGCGGAAACTCGCCGCGTCGATCTCGGACACCAGCGCGGTGACCTCGATGCCGGCATTGTTGACGAGGATGTCGAAACCGCCGATCTGGCCGATCACCTCCGGCACCGCCTTTTCCCACTGGGCGTCATCGGCCACGTCGAGGTGGACATAGCCGGCCTTGGCGCCCTTGGACGCGAGTTTCGCCGCGGTCTGGCGGCCGACATCGTCGAGAATGTCGCCAATGACGACCGCCGCGCCGGCCTCCGCGAGCGCCTCCGCGATCGTCTCGCCGATCGCCCGGGCGCCGCCCGTGACCAGGGCCTTGCGGCCCGCCAGATCGAACTGTCCAGCCATCCGTTCCTCCTCCCGTGCGCATGCCGTTCGTGGCCGCGGCTCCCTTGATGGGTGTTCCGATCATTCCGGAACGAAACTTGACAAGTGTCAAGATTGATTTTGACATCTGTCAAAGAAGGCGGCGAGCGCCACCTGGCGGGGCGAGGAGCCCCCGAAGCTGGTCCGGCGCCGGTTCGGCGGCACGGTCCCGGCGTCATGCCGCCGGAACGCCGGCGGCACCGGCCCTCAATGTTGTCAAGCCGGGCGGCGGCGCCTAAATGGGAGACGGTCGAGGATGGTGTAGCAGCGGCAATGGCAGTCACAGGCAGCACGGTGCGCCAGCATGCGACGAGGCGCGGTACGGCGGCGGCCCCCAGGCGTGGGCCGGCCGGGGCCGTGGCGCGGCGACAGGAGCGTGCGGGCGTCAACAAGTTCGACGAGCGTCGCATGGAGCTTGCCGATGCCGCCCTGCAGACACTCGCGGAGCTCGGATTTGCCCGGGCGAGCCTGCGCGAGATCGCCCAGAACTCGGAGTTCTCGCACGGCGTCTTCCATTATTATTTCGTCGACAAGGTCGACCTGATCTGCTGCGCCGTGAAGCACTACAAGGCGCGCTGCGTCGGCCGCTACGACCAGATCACGGTGACGGCGCGCAGCCGCGACGAGCTCATCGACGGGTTTCTGGGCAAGCTCGGCGAGACGCTGCGCGACGAGGCGCCGATGCACCGGCTCTGGTACGAGCTGCGCTCGCAGGCGCTATTCGAGAAGGCGTTCCAGGACGATGTCGAGGCCATCGACAAGAGCCTGGAAGACATGGTCTGGCGCATCCTGGCGCGCCTGGCGGCGTTCGACGGTCGCCAGCCGGCGGTCTCGCCGGCCGCTCTCTATGCGCTCTTCGACGGCCTGTTCCAGCGCCATCTGCTCCGGCAGCTCGCCGGCGACGAGGCCGCGGTCGACAATCTCGCCGGCGAATTGCGACGCCTGATTCCGCTCGTCGCCTGAATAGACTAGCGTCTCAGTTTGCCGCCTCGGTGAGCCCGGCCGCACGGATCAGCCGGGTCCACCGCTCGATGTCGCCGCGGATCTGCGCGCGGGTCTCCTCCGCGCCGAGCTTCAGGACGCGGCCCCCGGTGCGCGCGAATGCGGTGTCGACATCGGGCAGGGCGAGCACAGCGGCAAGCTCGCGGCGCAGCCGCTCGAGGATGGCGGGCGCCGTCGCTGCGGGCGCGAACAGGCCGAACCAGCTTTCCATGTCGAGATCGGCGATGCCGGTCTCCGCGACGCTCGGCACGTCGGGATGGAACGGCTGGCGCTGCCGCGAGGAGACGGCGAGCGGCCTGACCGTGCCGGCCTCGACCTGCGCGCGGGCGGTCGAGGAAATGTCGAAGAACAGATCGACCCGCCCGCCCATCAGGTCCTGATAGGCCGCCTGGGCGCCGCGATAGGGTACATGGGTCATCCTGACGCCGGCGAGATGTTCGGTCACCGCGGCGGCGATGTGCTGCCCTGAGCCACGGCCGGCCGAGGCATAGGTGACGCGGCCGGGATTGGCACGGGCAAAGGCGATCAGCGCGGCGAGATCGCGCTGCGGCAGGTCCTTGCGGGCGATGAGCGTATAGGACCAGCTGACGGCGAGGCCGACCGGCGCGAGATCCTTTTCGGGATCATAGGGCAGGGACGGATAGAGGCCGGGATTGAGCGCGATGTTGGAGAGGCCGCCGAGCAGCAGGGTGTAGCCGTCGGCCGCGGCCTGCGCCGCGGCCTGCGTGCCGACGATCGTGCCCGCGCCCTGCCGGTTCTCCACCACCACCGCCTGGCCGAGGCGCGGCGCCAGCCGGTCGGCGAGAATGCGCGCGACCGTGTCGAAACCGCCGCCGGCCGGCTGCGGCACGATCAGCCTGATCGCCTGGCTCGGATAGTCGGCGGCGCCTGCCGGAAAAGCGGCCATGCCGGCGCAGAGGGCCAGCGCGTCGCGGCGCGAGAGAATCATGACGGCCTCCCCAGGCTCGTTTCGCGGCAGCGCCTTTGCGTCCGCGAAGTTTCATTTGTGAAACTGTTCTTATATGTGAACCTAAGCAAAAGGTGGTCCGCGGTCAATGGCCTGGCGGCGCCGTCGGTGCGCTGCAGCCTTTTCCGGGGCGGGTCAGGCCGGCGGGCTCTGCTCGAGACGGCGGCCGAGCGCTGCGGCGCTCGCCTCCAGGTGGCGCCGGAACAGGGCCTCGCGGCTTTGCGGGAAACGTGCGGTCGGGACGGCGAGATTGAGCGCGCCGCAAACGACGCCGTGGCGCAGGACGGCGGTCGCGATACCGGTAATGCCCGGCGTGAACTCCTCGCGCGAATAGGCGAAACGATCGCGGCGCACGGCGGCGATCTCTTCCTGCAGCCGGTCCTTGGAGCGGATGGTGGTAGGCGTGATCTCGTCGAGGCCGACGCTTTCCAGATAGGCCGCGATCTCCTCCGGCGGCAGCGCCGCCAGTAGCACCTTGCCGGCGGAAACCGCATAGAGCGGGGCGCGTTCGCCCACCTTCATCGTATAGGAGAGGGCCTGGTTGCCGACGGCCGAAGCGATCGTCTCGGCCCGGTCGCCGGCCCGCACGTAGAAGCCGGAGGTTTCGTTGAGCTGATGGCTCAGGTCGTCGAGCACCGGCTGGACGAGGACCGCGAGCGGCGGCCCGGCCATCCGCCCGGCGAGCATCGCGACCCTGGGGCCGAGGCGATAACGCCCGCTGCCCACGTCCTGGTCGAGATAGCCGCGCGCCAGGAGCGTGTTCAGAAGGTGGAACAGGCTGCTGCGGGGAATGGCGAGATCCGCCATGAGGCGGGAAAAGGACGGCGGCTCGGTCGCGTCGCCGACATGTTCGAGAATGTCGAGGGCGCGGTCGGCGGACTTGACGGCGGCAGTCGGCTCGGTTTTCATTTGGTGAACCGGTTTATGAATGTAAACTATATGAGGCCGATCCCGTTGTCCAGAATGCGGGCGGCCGGCAGCCGAGGATCCTAACCGATGGACGCATCTTTGATGGATCGCCTGATCATTCGCGAGCTCATCGAAAACTGGGCGGTCTGGCGTGATGCCGGCGACTGGGAGCGCTTCGCGACCGTCTGGCACGACGACGGCTGGATGTCGGCGACCTGGTTCCAGGGGCCGGCGACGGACTTCATCAAGGTGAGCCGCGAGGGGCGGTCGCGGGGCGTCAGCATCCTGCATTTCCTCGGCGGGATGAGCATCGAGCTCGCCGGTACCCGGGCCATCGCCCAGACCAAGATGACCATCTCCCAGCGCGCCGAGGTGCACGGCGTCCTCTGCGACGTCGTCTGCACCGGGCGCTTCTTCGACTTCGTGGAGAAGCGCGACGGGCGCTGGGGCGTCGTCCTGCGCCAGCCGATCTACGAAAAGGACCGGATCGATCCGGTCGATCCGGCCGTACGGCTCAGCCTCAAGCAGGAGGTTCTGGCGGCCCTGCCGGCCGGCTACCGTCATCTGGCCTATATCCAGGAGGAGATCGGCTATCGCGTGAAGCGCGACATGCCTGGGCTCAGCGGCCCCGAGGTCGAGGCGCTCTATGCACGCGGCCGCGGCTGGCTCGAGGGTGGTCCGGCGCGCTGAGCGCGGCGAAAGCCGAAATGGCAGGATAGGCGCCGGTCGGCCAGTGGATCAATTTTTTGACAAGCTTTGGCAAACTATGCGGCCTTGATGCCAAAGGAGACCGCCATGGCGACGATGAACGTATCCTTGCCCGACCCGATGAAAGATTGGGTCGAGGCGCAGGCGCGAAGCGGTCGATACGCCAATGCGAGCGACTATGTGCGTGACCTCATCCGCCGGGATCAGGAGCGCAACGACAGGATTGCCGCCATGCAGCGCCTTGTCGACGAAGGCTTGAAGAGCGGCATCGGCGACAGGACCGCGGACGACCTGTTTGCGGCGGCGCTGGCACGCGCGTGAAACTCCGCGCGGCGATCGACGGTGGGGTTTCGCCTTTCCCTCGCGGCTGAAGAGGACATTGTCGGCATTGCCTAGAATGGCGTGCGCCTGTTCGGCATTGCACAAGCCCGGCTGTACCATGACGAACTGTTCGGCATCTTCGACCTGATCGCCGCCAATCCGCGCATGGCGCGCGAGCGCCATGAACTATCGCCGCCGATGCGTATTCATCCCTTCAGGGCGCATCTGGTGATCTATCGTATTGGCGAGGATGGCGACGTTCTCATTGTCCGTGTGCGTCACGGGCACGAGGATTGGACGGAAGCGGCGTCGAGCTGAGATCTGCCGGGATTGGATTGCGCTTCCCGAGACAGCCTTAGCTGCAGAGCCGGTCGGCGCGACAGGGCAGGCCATTTCATTGTCAAATGTGCAGCGCGTGGCCAAGCGCCTTCAGCGCCGCCTCCTGGAAACCTTCGCCCTGGGTCGGGTGGGCGTGGATCGTGCCGGCAATGTCCTCGAGGCGAGCCCCCATTTCGAGCGCCAGGCCGAAGGCGGCGGCCAGTTCCGAGACGCCCTGGCCGACGGCCTGGATGCCGAGCACCAGGTGATTGTCGGCACGCGCGACGACGCGCACGAAACCGGCCTCGCCCAGCATGGTCATGGCGCGGCCATTGGCGGTGAACGGGAACTGGCCGGTCTTCACCTCGATGCCGCCGACGCGCGCCGCATCGGGCGACAGGCCGACGGTGACGATCTCGGGATCGGTGAAGCAGACCGCGGCGATGGCGCGCTTGTCCCAGCTGCGGGCATGGCCGGCGACGATCTCGGCGACCATCTCGCCCTGGGCCATGGCGCGGTGGGCGAGCATGGGTTCGCCCGTCACGTCGCCGATGGCGTAGATGCCGCGCATCGAGGTCCGGCAGCGGTCGTCGATGCGGATGAAGCGGCCGTCCATGTCGAGACCGAGCTCTTCGAGACCCCAGCCCTCGGTGACCGGCCGGCGGCCGACCGTGACGAGGATCCGGTCGGCGGCGATGCGCCGGTCGGTGCCGGCGGCGGTTTCGACGAGCAGTCCGTCGCTCTTCGGCGCCAGCCCCTTGGCCTTGGCGCCGGTCAGCACCTCGACGCCGAGCTCGCCGAGGCGCCTGGCGACCGGCCGGGTCAGTTCGGCGTCATATTGCGGCAGGATGCGCGCTTCGGCCTCGACCACGGTCACGGCGGTGCCGAACTTGGCGAAGGCCATGCCGAGCTCGAGGCCGATATAGCCGGCGCCGACAATGGCGAGCGCCTTCGGCAGCCTGGTCAGGGCGAGCGCTTCGGTCGAGGAGATGACCGGTCCGCCGAAGGGCAGGAAAGGCAGTTCGGCCGGCGCCGAGCCGGTGGCGATGACGACCGTCTCGGCGCGGATCACCTGCAGGCCGGTCTCGGTCTCGACCTCGACGGTCTTGCCGTCGCGAAAGCGCGCGGTGCCGCCGACGATCTTGACGCGCGCCTTCTTCAGGAGGCCCGCGACGCCGCTGTTGAGGCGGCCGACGATGCCGTCCTTCCAGGCGATGGTCTTGGCCAGATCGAGCGCCGGCTTCGCCACGGTGATGCCGAGCGGGCTGGTACCGGCGGCCATGTGGCTCGCCTTGTCGAACTCCTCCGCGGCATGGATGAGCGCCTTGGAGGGGATGCAGCCGATCGTCAGGCAGGTGCCGCCGAGCTTGCGCTTCTCGACGATCACGGTGTCGAGGCCGAGCTGGCCGGCGCGGATCGCGGCGATATAGCCGCCCGGGCCGCCGCCGATGACCAGCAGCTTGCAGGAAATCTCTTTCATCGCGTCAGCCCTCGACGAAGATCATGGCCGGGGTTTCGAGCAGCGTCTTGAGGCGCTGGACGAAGACCGCGGCGTCCCAGCCGTCGACGACACGATGGTCGAAGCTGGAGGAGAGGTTCATCATCTTGCGCGGGATGAAGCCCGTGCCGTCCCAGACCGGGCGGATCATCATCTTGTTGACGCCGACGATGGCGACCTCCGGATAGTTGATGACTGGCGTCGTCACCACGCCGCCCATCGCGCCGAGCGAGGTGATGGTGATGGTCGAGCCGGTCAGCTCCTCGCGCGTCACGGTGCCGGCCTTGGCGGCGTCCGCCAGGCGGTTCACCTCCGCGGCGCAGTTCCAGAGATCGCGCGCCTCGGCATGTTTCACCACCGGCACGACGAGGCCCGTCGGGGTCTGCGCGGCAATGCCGATATGGATGCCGCCATGCTGGTGGATGATGCCGGCATCGTCGTCGAACAGGGCGTTGAGGCCCGGCTGGTCGGCCAGTGCCTTGACCATGGCGCGCATCAGGAAGGGCAGGAGGGTGAGCTTCGCCTGGTCGGCGCGCTTGGCCTTGTTGAGCGCCGCGCGCAGGTCCTCCAGCGCGGTGACGTCAACCTCCTCGACATAGGTGATGTGCGGGATGCGCGACTTCGACAGCGCCATCTTCTCGGCGATGCGCCGGCGCAGGCCCACCACCTTGATGTCCTCGACGGAATGGTTCTCGGCAAGGCCGCCGCCGGCCCGCTCGCTCGACGGGCCGCGCGCGATGAAGGCGTCGAGATCCTCATGGCCGATCCGGCCGGCCGGGCCGGTGCCGCGCACCTGGCGCAGGTCGATGCCGGCTTCGCGCGCCCTGAGACGCACGGCGGGCGAGGCGATCGGCTTCTCGCCCGCCGTGCGTCTCAGGGTGGCAGGCGGCGCCGGCGGCCTCGCCGCGGGTGCGGGCGTGCGTGCGAGTTCCGGCGGCGGCGCTGCCTGGGCAGGGTCCGTCTTCGCCGCGACCTTGGCCGAAGCTGCCTTGGCGGCTTCCTCTTTGGCCTCGACGGGAGCTGCTTCGGCAGCGGGCTCCTCGGGGCCTGCGCCGTCGCCTTCGACCTTCAGCCGGATCAGCGGCGAGCCGACCGCCACGACATCACCGATCTTGGCACCGAGCCAGGTGATCTCGCCGTCGACCGGCGAGGGGATCTCGACCGTCGCCTTGTCGGTCATGACGGCGGCGAGCACGGTATCCTCGCGGACGAGATCACCGACCTTGACGTGCCATTCGACGAGCTCGGCCTCGGCGACGCCTTCGCCGACATCGGGCAGCTTGATCACATGGTCCGCCACGGTCAGGCCTCCATCGCTTCGACGAGCGCCCGGCCAAGCCGGGCGGGCCCCGGGAAATAGTCCCATTCCTGGGCGTGCGGATAGGGCGTGTCCCAGCCGGCAACGCGGATCACCGGCGCTTCCAGGTGGAAGAAGCAATGCTCCTGGACGAGCGCTGCGAGTTCGGCACCGAAGCCCGAGGTGAGCGTCGCCTCGTGAATCACGACGCAGCGACCGGTCTTCTTCACCGAGGCGACGATGGTGTCGAGATCGAGCGGCAGCAGCGTGCGCAGGTCGACGATCTCCGCATCGATGCCGGTCTCGGCGGCGGCCGCCTCGGCGACATAGACCATGGTGCCATAGGCGAGGATGGTGATCGCGGCGCCCTCGCGCCGGATCGCCGCCTTGCCGAGCGGAACGGTGAAATGGCCCTCGGGCACTTCGCCGAGCGCATGCCTGGACCAGGGCGTCACCGGCCGGTCGTGATGGCCGTCGAAGGGTCCGTTGTAGAGCCGCTTGGGCTCCAGGAAGACGACCGGATCGGGGTCCTCGATCGCGGCGATCAGGAGGCCCTTGGCGTCATAGGGATTGGACGGCACGACCGTCTTGAGGCCGGAGACGTGGGTGAACAGCGCTTCCGGGCTCTGGCTGTGGGTCTGGCCGCCGAAAATGCCGCCGCCGGTCGGCATGCGCACGACGATCGGGCAGGTGAACTCGCCGTTGGAACGGTAGCGCAGGCGCGCGGCCTCCGAGACGATCTGGTCGTAGGCCGGATACATGTAGTCGGCAAACTGGATCTCGACGCAGGGCTTGAGGCCATAGGCGGCCATGCCGATGGCGGTGCCGACGATGCCGAGTTCGTTGATCGGGGCATCGAAGCAGCGGCTCTTGCCGTACTTCTGCTGGAGGCCCTGGGTGCAGCGGAAGACGCCGCCGAAATAGCCGACATCCTCGCCGAACACGACGACATTGTCGTCGCGCTCCATGGCGACGTCCATGGCGCCGCGGATCGCCTCGATCATGGTCATTCTGGGCATGGCGTCAGACCCCCGCCTGCTGGCGCTGGCGGCGCAGATGCGGCGGCATCTGCGCATAGACGCCCTCGAACATGTCGCGCGCGGAAGGCTTGCCGCCGGAATGCAGCGTGCCGTGCCGCTCGGCTTCCTTCTGGGCGGTGATGACGGTGTCGAGGATCTCGGCTTCCGCCTGCTTGTGCCGCTCCTCCGACCAGAGGCCGCGATGGATCAGGTGGTTCTTCAGGCGGATCACCGGGTCGCCGAGCGGCCAGGCCGCGGATTCGGTCTTCGGCCGGTAGGCGGAGGGATCGTCCGAGGTCGAATGGGCGCCGACCCGGTAGGTGACATATTCGACGAGGGTCGGCCCGAGATTGCTGCGCGCCCGCTCGACCGCCCATTTGGCCACCGCATGGACGGCGAGATAGTCGTTGCCGTCGACACGCAGCGCCGGCAGGCCGAAACCGAGGCCGCGCGCGGCGAAGGTGCCGGAGCCGCCGCGGGCGATGCCCTGGAAGGTCGAGATCGCCCACTGGTTGTTGACGATGTTGAGGACAACAGGCGCCCGGTAGGTGGAGGCGAAGACGAGCGCGGCGTGGAAATCGGATTCGGCGGTCGAGCCGTCGCCGACCCAGCCGACGGCGATGCGGCTGTCGCCCTTGATCGCCGAGGCCATGGCCCAGCCGACCGCCTGGACGAACTGGGTCGCGAGATTGCCCGAGATCGAGAAGAAGCCGTGCTCCTTGGAGGAGTACATGATCGGCAGCTGGCGCCCTTTGAGCGGGTCGTTCTCGTTGGAATAGATCTGGTTCATCATGTCGACCATCGGATAGCCGTCGGCGATCAGCAGGCCGGCCTGGCGATAGGTCGGGAAATTCATGTCCCCCGGCTTCAGCGCACGACGGAAGGCGCAGCTCACCGCCTCCTCGCCCATATGCTGCATGTAGAACGAGGTCTTGCCCTGGCGCTGGGCCATCTGCATGCGCGCGTCGAAGGCGCGCAGGGTCATCATGTGGCGGAGGCCTTCGACGAGCTCTTCGTCGGTGAGCGAACCGGCCCACGGTCCGACCGCCTCGCCCTCGCGGTTCAGCACCCGGATGATCGAATAGGCAAGGTCGCGGATCGTCTCGGGATTGGCGTCGATGTCGGGGCGGCGGACCGAGCCGGCCTCGGGAATGCGCACGTTGGAGAAGTCGGGCGTGCCGCCGGGGCGAACCTCGGGTTCCGGCACATGAAACCTGAGCGGAGCAGCGTCGGTCATGTCGGTTTCCTCATCGACCCTGCTAGGCGGACCGCCGGCAGGTCCCTTTGCATCAAGATGGCAGGCCGAACGCCGGCACGGAAGGCCTTCCGTCCTGGCTAAGCTGCGGGATCGGGGGATGTCCGTGGGTCGGGGCGCGGCCCGTGTCGCGGCGGCTGCTGCGGCGCGCATCAGCACCCGCCGATCGCGCCCAGACGGCGCGCAGGTGCCGATTTCTCATTGTTTTCAGGTTCATACAGACGACCCGCCCCAGATCGTGCCGACGATATGGCATCGCGGCGGGCGCGTCGTGTCGCGAAATTTCTAAATGCTGAGGCGGCGCAGAATTTCGTTGCGAAGATGGCCGCGGAAAACGGTGTTCCTTGCGGCGGGCCGGTTCCGGCCCGCCGCAAGCGGCAGCGTCATGGCGCGAAGCGCAGCGCTTCGATCGGTCTCAGCCGGTCACCGCTCCACGGTTCGCCGGCTGGGAAAGCACCGAGAACTTGCCGAGCACGCCGCGGGTATAGCGCGGTTTCGGCTGCACCCAGGCGGCGCGGCGGCGGGCGATCTCCTCGTCCGGCACGTCGAGCTGCAGGAGGTGGCGGTGGGCGTCGATGGTGATCTGATCGCCCTCCTGAACGAGCGCGATGGTGCCGCCGACATAGGCTTCCGGGGCGACATGGCCGACCACCATGCCCCAGGTGCCGCCGGAGAAGCGGCCGTCGGTGATGAGGCCGACACTGTCGCCGAGGCCGCGGCCGATGATGGCCGAGGTCGGCGCGAGCATTTCCGGCATGCCGGGTCCGCCCTTGGGCCCGAGATAGCGCAGCACCAGCACGTCGCCGGCCTTGATCTTGTCGGAGAGGATCGCCTCCAGCGCCGATTGCTCGTCGTCGAAGACCCGCGCAGGGCCGGAGATGACCGGGCTCTTCAGGCCGGTGATCTTGGCGACCGCGCCGTCCTCGGCGAGGTTGCCCTTGAGGATGGCGAGATGGCCCTCGGCATAGAGCGCCTTGCTGATCGGCCGGATGACCTGCTGGTCGGCGCGCGGCTCGCTCGGCACTTCGGCGAGCTCCTCGGCGAGCGTGCGGCCGGTGATGGTCAGGCAGTCGCCGTGCAGGTGGCCGGCCTCGAGCAGGATCTTCAGGACCTGCGGCACGCCGCCGGCCTGGTGCAGGTCGACCGCCATGAACCGGCCCGAGGGCTTGAGGTCGCAGATCACCGGGACCTTGCGGCGGATGCGCTCGAAATCGTCGAGCGTCCATTCGACCTCCGCGGCATGGGCGATGGCCAGGTAGTGCAGCACCGCATTGGTCGAACCGCCGGTCGCCATGATCAGCGAGACGGCGTTCTCGATCGACTTGCGGGTGACGATGTCGCGCGGCTTGATGCCCTTCTTCACCGCCTCGACCAACACGCGGCCGGCCTCGGCCGTGCGGTCGATGATCTCCTTGTCGACGCTCGCCATGGTCGAGGAATAGAGCAGGGCCATGCCGAGCGCCTCGAACGAGGAGCTCATCGTGTTGGCCGTGTACATGCCGCCGCAGGAGCCGGTGGTCGGGCAGGCATTGCGCTCGATGCCCTCGAAATCCTCCTCGGTCATGTTGCCGGCCATGAAGGCGCCCACCGCCTCGAAGGCCGAGACGATGGAGAGGTCCTGGCCCTTCCACTTACCCGGCTTGATGGTGCCGCCATAGACATAAATGGCCGGCGCGTTGGCGCGCACGATGCCCATCATGCCGCCCGGCATGTTCTTGTCGCAGCCGCCCAGCACCAGGACGCCGTCCATCCACTGGCCCTGCACGGAGGTCTCGACGCAGTCGGCGATGACCTCGCGCGAGACGAGCGAATATTTCATGCCTTCGGTGCCCATCGACATGCCGTCCGAAATGGTCGGCGTGCCGAACACCTGCGGATTGGCGCCCGCCTCCTTGATCGCGGCGATGGCGGCCTCGGCGAGCGGCTGCAGCCCGGCATTGCAGGGCGTGATGGTCGAGTGGCCGTTGGCGATGCCGATCATCGGCTTGTCGAAATCGGCCTTCTCGTAACCGAGCGCGTAATACATCGCCCGGTTGGGCGAACGGGCGATGCCCTGCGTGATGTTTTTCGAACGCTCGTTGTACGGCATGTCTCTCAAGCTCCCGGCTGCGGCGCCTGACAGGGCCGCTTGAGCCCATTTTGGATTGCCTCTAATCCAATGAGAAATATACTTTTACCGAGCTATTAAGTCGTGCAAGATATAAGTTGATGGCGAATGGCGAATAGGGCCCGCTCGGTGGCTGCCCCTCCTCGCCACTCGCCACTCGCTATTCGCCAGAAACCATGGATCTGCGCCAGCTCCGCCAGTTCGTCGCCGTTGCCGAAGAGCTGCATTTCGGCCGGGCGGCCGAACGGCTCAACATGACCCAGCCGCCGCTGAGCCAGGCGATCCAGCATCTGGAGGCCGAGCTCGGCGTGCAACTGCTCGCCCGCACCAAGCGCAGCGTTGCGCTGACGCCGGTCGGGCGGCAATGGCTCGACGAAGCGCGCAAGGTGCTCGGCGACGCCGCCGCCCTGCCCGACATCGCCAGGCGCCTCGCTCTCGGCGAACTCGGCCAGCTCCGGCTCGCCTTCGTCAGCACGGCCGACTACAGCGTGCTGCCCGGCCTCGTCAGCCGCTATCGCGGGGTGGCGCCGGACGTCAAGGTCGCGCTGCGCGAGGCGACCAGCGATATCCAGATCGAGGCGCTGCTCAACGACGAGATCGATGCCGGCATGATCATCGCGCAGGCGCGAGGCTCCATGCCGCCCTCGCTCGGCTATCGGCCGCTCATGCGCGAGCCGCTGGTCGCCGCGGTTCCGGACGCCTGGGTGCAGGAAGGCCGCGCCGGCTTCACGCAAGGGTCGGTCGGCCCGGGGACCGTGGTCGCGACCCCGCTGATCCTGTTTCCCCGCCGCAGCGCCCCCGGCTTTCACGACACGATCGTCGACTATTACGTGCAGAACGGCTTCCGCCCGACCGTCGTCCAGGAGGCGATCCAGATGCAGACGATCATCGGGCTGGTCGCCGCGGGGCTCGGCATGGCGCTGGTGCCGCAATCGCTCACCAACCTGAACAGGGCGGGCGCCCGCTATCTGCCGCTCGCCGGCGGCGCGCCGCTGATCGAGACCGGGCTCATCTGGCGCTCCGAAGACCGCTCTCCGACGCTGCAGCGCTTTCTCGACATTGCCGGCGGCCTTGGCCCCGCGGTCTAGATCGGTTTCGCGCCGAGAGCGGTCGCCCAATGGGCGCGCCGCTCCTTCAGGACCCGGTCACGGAACAGCGCCTCGTCCTCCTCCTCGATGGTCTCGACGACCTCGAAGGTGAAGGCATCCGCCCCATGCCGGTTCCAGGCCTCCTGGAGGGAAGCCTGGCGGTTGCCGCCGAACCTGAGGGTGAACCAGATGCGGTTCTGGATCGTCGACAGGTCGGGCGCCTGGCCGACCCAGCATTCGCCCGAGGCCGCGCAGCGGACGGCATAGATGCCGGCCGCAACCTTGCGTTCCCGATAGGCGTTGCTGGCCGCCTTGCGCCGTTCCTGGTTCATCTCGCGCTCCTGGTCTCTCGCTCTATTATTATCCGGGTATATTGACAAATGCAAATTTAACCCGGATATAAATTGGGCCACAGGAGATCCCATGTCCGGAGCTGTTCTCAAGTCCTGCACCGCCTTCGCCGGTTCGCGCCGTCTCGCACGCGGCGGCATTGTCGATGTCGCGTTGGCGGTGAAGGCGGCCGAGGCGCGAGGTGAAGCGCCGATCGTCGTCTTCGACGACGCGAGCGGCACCGTCATCGACTTCGACCTGCGCGGCAGCGCGGCGGAGGTGGCGGCGCGGCTGGCGCCGCAGGATCCGCCGGGACTGCCGGAGGCCGGCGCCGGCCCGGGCGAGGCGGCTCGGCGTGGTCGCGCGCGAGGTGACGCTCCTGCCGCGCCACTGGGACTGGCTGGCCGCCCAGCCGGGCGGGGCGAGCCAGGTCCTGCGCCGGCTCGTCGACCAGGCGCGTCGCGCCGACGAGGGCGCGGGCGACGTCAAGGCGGCGCGGGAGCGAACCTATCGTTTCATGCGGGTCGTCGCAGGCGATCTTGCCGGCTACGAGGAGGCGATCCGCGCGCTTTTCGCCGGCGACCGGGCGGGCCTCGATGCGCGAATGGCCGGCTGGCCGGCCGATATCCGCGATCACGCCCTGGCCCTGCTCGACATGGATATCCGGCCGGCGGCGGCGGCGCCGTGACCGACCGCCACCGCCACCACGCCGTGGCCGCCCCGGCACCACGGCCCCCGCGGGCCTGATCGCCGCCAGCATCGAAGCCTTGCTCCGCCGGACGGCTCGGCCGCGCGGCGCCCTTCCTCACGTCCGGATCTGTTCCATGTCGTTCCGTCCCCTATCGTCCCGCTCCACTCCGCCTTCGACGCCTTCGACGCCTTCGACGGCCGCCGGCGCGACGCCGGCTGCCACCTCTACCGGCCGCGTGCCGCGTCCGCTCTGGCTGAGCTATCTCGGGATCCTCGCCCCGATGATCCTGACCAATGCGCTGCAGGCGGCGTCCGGCACGGTCGACGGCATCTGGATCGGGCAGCTGCTGGGCGTCGATGCCATCGCCGCCGTTTCGGCCTTTTTTCCGCTCCTGTTCCTCGCCCTGGCGCTGGTCATCGGCCTGGCGAGCGGTGCCGCGGTCCTGATCGGGCAGGCCTGGGGCGCCGGCGATCGCGCCGGCGTGCGGCGCATCGCGGCGACCGCCGTTGCGATGCTGGCGGCGCTCGGCCTCATGCTGAGCCTTGGCGGCCCGCTCGCGGCGCCACGGCTGATGCAGGCGCTCGGCACGCCGCCGGCGATCCTGCCGGCGGCCGTGGACTATGCGGCCATGATGATGGCGGGCTCTCCGGCCATCTTCCTCCTCTGGCTGGCAACGGCGATGAGCCGCGGCGTGGGCGATGCGGTCACCCCGCTCAAGGCCTTCGCGGTGGCGGGCTGCGTCTCGCTTGCGGCGACGCCCGCGCTGATCACCGGCTGGGGCGGGCTGCCGCGGTGCGGCGTCGCCAGCGCGGCGATCTCGGCGGCGGGCGGTGCCACTGCAGCCCTCGCCTGGATGGCCTGGCACTGGCGCAGCACGGGCCATCCGCTCGCCCCGGGTTGGCCGTGGCGGTTCGGTTTCGACAGGCGCCTCGCCCGCCGCATCCTGGCGATCGGCCTGCCCACGGCGCTGCAGATGGCGACCATGGCGGTCGCCGAGATCGCCATGCTCGGCATCGTCAATCGCCATGGCGCGGGCGCCACGGCCATCTATGGCGCGACCAATCAGGTGCTGAGCTGGGTGCAATTTCCGGTCATGTCGATCGGCATCACCGCCACCGTGCTGGCCGCCCACATGATCGGCGCCGGCAGGCCCGAGGCGATCGGCCGCGTCATGGCGACCGGCCTATGGCTCAATCTCGCGGTCACCGGCCTCGTGGTGGCGATCGCCTCCGTCGCCGCGCCGTCGGCGCTCGGCCTCTTCCTGACCGATGCCGTGCTGGTGGATCAGGCGGCCGGGTTCCTGCGCCTCATGCTGTGGAGCCTCGTCTTTTCCGGCTGGTCGGCGGTGCTGACCGGCATCATGCGCGCCGATGGCACGGTGATGATGCCGACGCTGCTCGCGATGGCCGCGATCGTCGCCATCGAGGTGCCGGTGGCCTATTTCGGCGCTCAGCGGCTCGGCCTGTCCGGCGTCTGGATCGGCTATGCGGCGGCCTTCACCGCCATGCCGATCATGCAGGCCGGCTATTACCGCTGGGTCTGGTCGCGCCGGCCGGCACGCCGGCTCGTCTGAGGTCGCGGCACGATCCGGCGGCAGCCTCCGACGCCCGTCAGGTTCTGGTCTGGCGGGTGTCGAGGAAGGCGCGGCCGCGCGGCGACAGGCGATAGCCGACGGCAAGGCTTTCGGTCAGCCCGAGCTCCTTCAGCCGGCGGATCCTCGTCTTGAGCGCCAGCTTTTCGACACCGAGCCGGTCGGCGATCTCGGCGGCGGTGATGCCGTCGCGGCCGCCGATCAGGCGAAGCGCCTGCAAGGTCCAGGGCCCGGACGGACTGCGCGCATCCCAGGCATGAAGACGCGCGGCAAGAGCCGCCTGCTCGCCGGCATCGAGCCTGTCGGCCCCGCGCAGCGCGATCCGCGGGTCGTCGCCGGCCCTGGCGAAAGCGATGCGATAGAGCCTTCCCTCGCGCGTGCCGAGATCGGCCGTCAGCGCGCCGAGCGAGCCGAAGCCGGCCGCGACGGCATCCGCCTCGGTCAGGCTTTCGGGTGGGACTTCGTCGACTGCTTCGATCGCGAGGACGCCGACGGCGGTCCGCAGCGTCCCGCCGGCGCGCACCGTCGGTTTCGTCCAGCGCCGGAAGGCGAGGCGAACCTCGCCACGGGCGATCCGGTCGAGCACGGCTTGTTTGAACAGCATGGCCGGATCTCCACCCGATCGGATCTCACCCGAAGGCCGGGGGTGGATCTTCACCTGTCCCGGGGCAAAGCGGAACTGTCGTACTGTGCGGCAAATTCGGCGCTCGGCGGGATCGGCTTGATCACGTCGATCAGCACGCCGTTCGGATCGGCGGTGATGAAATGACGCTGGCCGAAGGGCTCGTCGCGCAGCGGCGTCAGGATCGGCAGGCCGGCCGCCTCGGCTTCGGCATGGATCCGGTCCGGGTCCTCCACCTCGAAGTTGAGGACAAGGCCGCTCACCGGCCGGCGCGCGGCCTCCGGCACCGTGTGATGGTCGCAACGGAGCACGGCGAGATTTGTGGCAGGGTCCTCGCGCGACTGAAGATGCACGTACCAGTCGCTTTCGAAGAGCGGCCTGAAGCGGAAATGGCCGGCATAGAAGGCGGCCGTCCCGGCGACGTCGCGGGTCATGATCACGGGGTAGTAGCTGGTGGTCTTCATGGCGGGTCGAGCCTCTCGCTTCCCTGTTCCGATCGTGACATACAGTCTGCATGTTTCTTTGAATTAACATACAGGCTGCATGTATGCAACAATCGAAACACCGGTCGAACCGCGAACGCACCGAAACGACACGCCAGGCGCTGCTGGCCGCGGCGCGGGCGCTCTTTGTCGCCAAGGGTTATGCGGAAACGTCGACGCCCGAGATCGTCGCGGCGGCCGGCATCACGCGCGGCGCGCTCTATCACCATTTCGAGGACAAGAAGGCGCTGTTTCGCGCACTGCTGGAGACCGAGGCGCGGAAGGTGGCCGAGGAGATCGAGGCGGCTGCGCCCGTCGATCTCGCGCCTGTCGCGGCGCTGGAAGCGGGGAGCCAGGCCTATCTCGAAGCCATGGCCGTGCCGGGCCGGACACGGCTGCTGCTGGTCGAAGGGCCGGCCGTTCTCGGGTTGAAGGACATGGCTGCGCTCGATGCGGCCCATGGCGCGCGCACGCTGCGCGAAGGGCTGGAGGCGGCTCTGCCTCGGGCGGATCGGGGCGCCTTGCCGCTGGCCGAACTCGCCCAGATCCTGTCGGCGGCCTTCGACCGGGCAGCGTTGGCGGTGGAGACTGGCGAAGACGTGGCCGCTTATCGGGCGGCGATCACGGCGCTGATCGCAAGGATGGTCGGCGCGGGCGGCCGGTGAGCGCTGCCCGCGCCTGCAGCTCAGCGCTCGCGGCGCTCGATGCCCTGGCCCTGGCCCTGACCCGGCCCCCGCTGCCAATGGCGCGGCGGCTCGGCGTCGGGGCCGCGCGGCCGGACATGGTCGTGGCCGCGCGGGGCTTCGGCGCGATGATGATGGTGGTGGTGGTGCGGCCGGCCATGATCATGGCCCCAGTGACGCGGCGCCTCGACATGGCCATAGCCATGACCGTAGCCATAGCCGTAATGCGGCCGGTGATGATGATGGTGGTACCGGTGGCGATCGGTCTCGCAACCGGCGAGGCCCGTGCCCAGAACCACCGCCGCCGCTGCCAGTTTCAAACCATGCATGTCATGCCTCCTGATGCGAACCCGCGTTTCGGGCCGCCGTCCGTCTTGTCCGGCGCGCCGCATTCCCGAAACGAATCGGGCCGGGAGAGGTGACATTCCGGCTGCGACATTGCAGCGGGATTGCCTGGCGGCCGAGCCCATGCAACATCGCGGCCTGCCAGAATGTTCCCTGGTGCCGTGCTCGGGCGCAAAAGCGCTGCAATGTGCCTGCAATGCCTGGCGTGTGATTGGTCCGGCGCGCATGGCGGATGCGGGCAGGGGGGCCCGGAGCATAACGATGCGGATCATGCTGGTCGAAGACGAACGCGAAATGGCCAATGCCTTGCGCGGGGCGCTGGCCAAGCATGACCTCCTGGTCGACCATGTCATGACGGTGGCCGATGCGGCCGAAGCGGTCTCCTCCTTCCAGTACGACGCGATCCTGCTCGACCGGCAATTGCCCGACGCCGATGGCCTGACGCTCCTGCCGATCCTGCGCGGGCGCGGCATCAGCGTCCCGGTCATCGTGCTGACGGCGAAGGGCGACCTCGCCGACCGGGTGGCGGGGCTCGACCATGGCGCCGACGACTATCTCGCCAAGCCTTTCGCGCTGGAGGAACTGCTCGCGCGCCTGCGGGCCGTCCTGCGCCGGCCGTCGGGCATCGCCGCCGACGTCCTCAGGATCGGCGAGCTGACCTTCGATTTCGGCAACCGGCAGGCCTTCGTCGGCGGCCAACTCATGGCGCTGCGCCGGCGCGAGCTTCTGGTGCTCGAGGCGCTCGCCCGCCGGCGCGGCCGCACGGTGCTGCGCTCGGCGCTCGAGGAGGCAGTCTACAGTTTCGACGACGAGATCCAGTCGAACGCGCTGGACACCCATGTCTCGCGGCTGCGCAAGAAGCTCAACGATGCCGGGGCGGGCGTCGAGATCCACCCGATCCGCGGGGTTGGATATCTGATGAAGCGGGCGTCATGAGAAAGCGTGCCCGCTCGCTGAAATGGCGGCTGGTCTGGCGGCTGGTCTGGCGGCTGATCATCCTGCAGGCGCTGGTCCTGTCGGCGCTGGTCATCGGCCTCGTCACCGTGGTGCTGCAGGCCAATATTCCCGGCAAGATCATGGATGGCGGGGCTGCCGAGATCGTCGCCAAGGCGATCTCGCGCGATGCCGCCGGCGACCTGGTGCTCGACCATTCGGCCGATCTTACCTGGCTCACCACCGAGGCGCCGGACTTCTGGTTCATGGTCGTCGACGACCGCGGCAAGACGCTGGCCCACGGCAATATCCCGCCGGCCTTCCGGCGCATGGCCGAGGACCTGGAACGCTTCAGCTACGGCGAGATCCGCGGTGCGGCCGGCGACGAGAAGCTGTCGGGCGTGATCCGCTCCTACCAGACCAAAGTCGGCCCGCTCAACGTGCTGGCCGGCGCGGGGCGCATGCTGAGCACGCCCTTCGTGATCATGGTGCTGTCGCAGATCCTGATCGTGCCGCTGTTCCTGCTGCTCGCGCTGGTCACCCTGATCGCGATCCCGGTCATCGTCAGCCGCGCCTTTGCCGGCATGAAGGAGATCGCGAGCGAAGCCGAGCGCATCGATATCGACCGCCGCGGCACGCGGCTGTCGGCGGAGAACGTGCCGGCCGAGGTGGTGCCGCTGGTCAAGGCGGTGAACGAGGCGCTGAACCGGCTCGACGAGGGCTATGGCCGGCACAAGCGCTTCCTGGCCGATGCCGCCCACGAACTCCGCACCCCGATCGCCATCCTGCAGACGCGCCTCGAAGATCTCGCCTCCGGCCCGGACCAGGGCCGGCTGCTCGCCGATGTGGCACGCCTGTCGATCATGGCCGAGCAATTGCTCGACCTGCAGCGCCTCGACCAGCAGCCGCGCCAGATGGTGCCGGTCGACCTCAACGCGATGGGGCTTGCGGTGACGGCCGACCTCGCGCCGCTGGCGATCGCCGCCGGCTATCAGCTGTCGTTCGAGGCCGGCAAGGAGCCGGTCGTTGTGGCCGGCGACCAGGCCTCGCTGCAGCGGGCGGTGATCAATCTCGTGCAGAACGCCATCGAACATGCCGGCGGCCAGGGCACGATCACCGTCGTGGTGGAGCGCGACGGCAGCATCGAGGTGCGCGACGAAGGGCCGGGTGTGCCAAGCGAGCATCGCGAGCAGGTCTTCGCGCCGTTCTATCGCCTGCAGTCGCGCGATCACGGCGCCGGGCTCGGGCTGCACCTCGTCCAGGAAGTGGTCCAGCGCCACGAGGGACATGTCAGCATCGTCGACGCGCCACGGGGTGGCGCCTGTTTCCGGGTCAGCTTGCCCCTGCTGCAGGCGGCCTGACGCCCGGAGCCGCCGGCCCCGGCGGGAGCGGCTTCGGCGATCGGTTGCATTCGCGTAACGGAAACAGTGGGTTGCGGTCGGGGCCCGGCGCATTTATGTCTGCGCCCCGAAATCGCCGGGGCTCTTCGGCTGGCGTCGTGGCTCCCGAAGGGCTATCCGGGCCATGCTTCCCCCATCGGTCCGCGCCGCGCGATGAACACGATGAACCCCTGGGACCCTGCAGCCGGGATTGCCGATGACTGAGCGTTTCACCGAGCAATTGAGGGCGTCGAGCGAGCCGGACTGGTCGGCCGCGGTCGGCCATCGTTTCGTCCAGGAACTGTTCCGCAGCACCGTGCCCGACAAGGTGATGGCGAACTATCTCATCCAGGACCACCGGTTCCTCGACAGTTTCCTCACCCTGCTCGGCGCGGCCATCGCGAGCGCCGACACGTTCGAGGCGCGCCTGCGCTTCGGCCGCTTCGTCGGCATGGTCTCCGGCGAGGAGAACACCTATTTCCTGCGCTCCTTCGCCGCGCTCGGCGTCACCGAGGAGCAGCGCGCGACCGCGCCGGACACGGCGCCGACCGCCGGCTTCAAGGCGATCATGCGCGAGGCCGCCGCCACCCGCAGCTATGCCGGGGCGCTGTCGGTGCTCGCCGTCGCCGAATGGCTTTATCTCGACTGGGCCCTGCAGGCGCCGCAGCGGCTGCCGGGCAATTTTGTCCATTCCGAGTGGATCACCTTGCACGACAATGCCGATTTCCGGGCGTTCGTCGCCTTCCTGCGCGGCGAGCTCGACCGGGTCGGGCCGGCCGAGGCCGAGCTCAGCCGCGACCTGTTCCGCCGCACGGTGGCGCTGGAACGGGCCTTTTTCGACGCCGCCTATGACGGGGCGGCCTGATTCGACGGAGAACGCCGTGGACGTGTTCGATCGCTTGAAGGCGGCGGCGAGCGCCGACTGGTCGTCCTATGTCGACCATGACTTCGTGCGGCAGATGGGCGAGGGAACGCTGCCGGCGGCCGCCTTCCGGACCTATCTGGTCCAGGATTATCTCTTCCTGATCCAGTTCGCCCGGGCCTATGCGCTGGCCGTCTACAAGGGCCGCTCGCTCGCCGACATGCGCGCCGCCCAGCGCGGCCTCTCGGCCATCCTCGACGTCGAGATGGACCTGCATGTGCGTCTCTGCGGCCGGTGGGGCCTGACGCCGGAGGCGATCGAGGCGGCGCCGGAGCATCAGGCGACCGTCGCCTATACCCGCTTCGTGCTCGACTGCGGCATGGCGGGAGACCTGCTGGATCTGCATGTCGCCCTTGCGCCCTGCGTGATCGGCTACGCCGAGATCGGGCGGCGGCTGGCCCCGGCGGGCGAGGCCGCATTGAGCGATCATCCCTATCGCGAATGGATCGGCGAATATGCCGGCGCGGCCTATCAGGAGATCGCGGTGCAGGCGCGGGCCCATCTCGACGGGCTGGCCGCCCGCTCGATGACCGAACGGCGGTTTGCCGAGCTTGCCGGCCTGTTCGGCAAGGCCTCGCGCCTGGAAGCCGATTTCTGGCAGATGGGGCTCGATGCTGCGTCATAGCGACACTAGCTTAGAATCTATCTAAACTATTGAGATTGCATCACATTTCTTTAAGGGCTAATCAGCCGGGGTCGGCACTGGCGGATGCCGGCCCGCCGTGTCCGCGCGGCAGCGACGTCAAAAAATGTCCGGGGCAGGGGAGGAAACGGCTGCCTCGTTCGTCTTAACCGATGAAGACCGGGCCGGCTTGCGCCCGACGACAGGATCACGATGGCACCGGACCATCCCCATTGCCTGCGGCGCCGCGCCGCCGTTCCCATCCGCGCCTGCCGGCCGCCGGCCGTGGGCCCCACGCTATCGACGAGTGACATCATGACCGGCGAGTTTCCGGCGCGGCCACTTCGCGCATTTTCCCTCTGGCTGCGGCGCGGCATGCTCGGCCTGGCCCTGGGCCTTGTCCTCGCCGTGCCGCTCGGCGGTGCCGGCGCCCAGGCGCCCGCGGCATCCGAATCCGCGCCGGCGGGCCAGGCGAGCGCCGGTCAGCCTGCGGCGCCGACAGCTGCCGGTCCGGCAGCCCCGCCGGCTCCGGCCGTGACCGCGACGGCAGCGCTGCCGCACGACCTGTCGCCCTGGGGCATGTTCATGGCCGCCGACATCGTCGTGAAGGCGGTGATGGTGGGCCTCGCCTTCGCCTCGCTGGTCACCTGGACGGTCTGGCTCGCCAAGGGCCTCGAACTGTTCGGTGCCAAGCGTCGGGCCAACCGCGCCGTGCGCCGGCTCGGCGAGGCCGACGGCCTCGCCCAGGCCGCGCGCGACATCGACCAGGGCTGGACCCGGCGCGGCCCGGTCGCGGAACTGGTACGGGCCGCCATGCGCGAGACGGCGCTGTCGGCCAATCTCTCGGCCGACGGCATCAAGGAGCGGGTGGCGATCGCGCTGTCGCGCATCGAGGCGCGCGCCGGCCGCAACATGGCGCGCGGCACCGGCCTGCTCGCCACGATCGGCGCGACCGCGCCCTTCGTCGGCCTGTTCGGCACGGTCTGGGGCATCATGAATTCCTTCATCGGCATTTCCCAGACCAAGACCACCAATCTCGCCGTCGTGGCGCCCGGCATCGCCGAGGCGCTGCTCGCCACCGCCATCGGCCTCGTCGCCGCCATTCCCGCCGTCATCATCTACAACGTCTTCGCCCGCTCGATCGCCGGCTACCGGGCGCTGCTGTCGGATGCCTCCGCCGAGGTGCTGCAGCACCTCTCGCGCGACCTCGCCCGCGACGAGGCGGATACGCGTGCCGCGCCGCGGGCGCGTGCCGTCGCCGCCGCGGCGGAGTGAGCCATGGGCGTCAGTCTCAAGGATCCGCAGGACGGCGATCTCGCCGAGGTCTCCGACATCAACGTGACGCCGTTCATCGACGTCATCCTGGTCCTTCTGATCATCTTCATGGTGGCCGCGCCGCTGTCGACCGTCGACGTGCCGGTCGACCTGCCGGTGTCCAATGCGCAGCCGCAGCCTCGCCCCGACAAGCCGGTCTTCCTGACGGTCAAGAACGACCTGTCGCTGGCGCTGGGCAATGACGAGGTGCCGCGGGCCGGCCTGCAGGCGACGCTCGACCGGCAGACCGGCAACGATCGCGAGCAGCGCGTCTTCCTGCGCGCCGACGGCGCGGTCGCCTATCGCGAATTGATGAACGTGATGAACCTGCTGCGCCAGGCCGGCTATCTCAAGATCGCGCTGGTCGGCCTCGAGGACACGGGCGGCAGCGCGCCCACCGCGCCGCCGGCCGCCAGCCCCGAGGCGCCGCGGCAGCCATGACCGCGATCGCCGTCGCTCATCGGCGCGATACGGCGCGCGTCCTGCCGGTGCTGGTCCGCTGGAGCAGCGCGGCCGCGCTCGTCTGCGCCGTGCATGCCGGGGCGATCTGGTTTGCCATGAACTGGATCAAGGCGGAGTTCGCCGCGGGCGAGGCGCCGCCGGCCGTCATGATCGAGCTGGCGCCGCTGGCGGTCGCGCCGGAGGCGCCGCCGCAGGACGTGGCGCCTGGGCCGCAGGTGACCGAGGCCGAGCCGGAGCCGACGCCGCCGGATCCGCAGGCGGAACGGGTGCCGGTCGAGGATCCGCCGCCGCCTCCCGCTCCGGAACCTGAGATCCGGGTGCCCGAGACGCCGCCGGTGCCGCAGCCCGCGGCCGTGGTGCCGCCACCGCCGCCGCCGCGG
>CCMO02000001.1:5532152-5533470 GCA_000751295.2 bacterium YEK0313 | reverse complement strand
GCAGGCCAGCTGGCGCGGCAGCCTGATGGCGCATCTCAACCGCTTCAAGCGCTTCCCGCCTGGGGCATCGACCGCCGGCGTCGCGCAGGTGGCGTTCACCATCGACCGCTCCGGCCGGGTCCTGTCCTCCCGGCTCGTGCGCGGATCCGGCGACAGCGCGCTCGACAACGAGGCGGTCGCGATGATGCGCCGGGCGAGCCCGGTGCCGGCGCCGCCGACCAGCGTCGGCGGCGGCGGCTCGATCACGCTCGCCGTTCCCGTCAGGTTCAATCGATGACCGCATGGCCTGATCTCGCCGGTAGCCGCGCGGCGGCCGTCGCCGTGCAGGAAAGTTCGGATGCGCCGCCCTTCGCGCTCGAAGCGGCAAGCTTCGCCATTCCCGGGCGGGTGCTGCTGCAGCCGTTGACCATGACCTTGCCGGCGCACCGCGTGGTGGGCCTGATCGGCCACAACGGCTCGGGCAAGTCGACGCTGTTGAAGCTGCTGGCGCGGCAGCAGCCGGCGACGGCCGGCACGATCCGGTTCGAAGGCCGGCCGCTGGCTGCCTGGGGCGACCGGGCTTTTGCCCGCAAGGTGGCCTATCTGCCTCAGCAGACGCCGGCCGCCGCGGGGCTGACGGTCGAGGAGCTGGTCGCGCTCGGGCGCTATCCCTGGCACGGCGCGCTCGGCCGCTTCGGCGCCGTCGATCGGGCCAAGGTCGCCGAGGCCATGGCCCTCACCGATGTCGCGGGCTTTGCCGGCCGGTTGGTCGACACGCTTTCCGGCGGCGAGCGGCAGCGCGCCTGGCTGGCCATGCTGGTCGCCCAGGATGCCGACTATCTGCTGCTGGACGAACCGATCTCGGCGCTCGACATCGCTCATCAGATCGAGGTGCTCGGCCTGGTGCAGCGCCTGTCGCGCGAACGCGGCCTGGGCGTCGTGGTAGTGCTGCACGACGTCAACATGGCCGGCCGCTTCTGCGACGAGGTCGTGGCGCTCCATTCCGGCCGGCTGATCGCCCGTGGCGCGCCGGGCGAGGTGATGACGCCGGCGGCGCTCCAGACGATCTATGGCGTCGCCATGGGGATCATGACGCATCCGACCTCCGGCCTGCCGATCAGCTATGTCGCCTGAACGCTGCCGTGCCGGCCACGGCGCGCACAGGCGAACCGTCCACCCTTCCGTTCCGATGAGGCCCGATCCATGCTTCGCCTGAAACCGTTCCTGCCGGTCGCGGTCTTCGCCGCGCTCGCTTCCATCGGCAGCGCGCTCGCCCAGCAGCCGACGCCGCAGGCCAATCCGCGACGGGCCTCGCCGGCTCCCGCCGCGCCGGCCCGAC
>CCMO02000001.1:3017500-3189351 GCA_000751295.2 bacterium YEK0313 | reverse complement strand
TCGCGAGCTCGAGGAGCGCCTGCGCCGCGAGCGCGACGCGGCCGCCGAGGCGACGGCACGGCTCATCGACGAACGGGCTCGCCGCACGCGCGACGAGCAGGACCGGCAGCGCCGCGATACGCTCGCCGCGGTCAACCGGCCGCCGGACGCGGCGCAGGAGGCCGCCCGCGCCACCCCCGCGCCCGCCACGCCGCCCGCCACGCCGCCCGCCGCGGAGCAGCAGCAGGAAGCGCGCCTCGCCCTGGTGCTCGGCGTCGGCAGCTATCAGACCCGCCCCCTGCCGAATGCGCTGAACAATGCCGGGCTCGTCGCCCAGACGCTGCGCGACCTCGGCTTCTCCACCACCGAAGGCGCCGACCTGCCGCAGGCCGAGATGCGCGCCGCCATCGCCAATTTCATCGCGCTCGCCCGCCAGGCCGGCCCCGATGCCGTGGTGCTCGTCTATATTGCCGGTCTCGGCCTGCAGCACGACAGCGACAGCTATCTCCTGCCGTCCGACGCGGTCATTGACCGCGAATCGGACGTGCCGATCGCCGGCCTCCGGCTCGCCGACCTGTCGCGCGCGCTCGGCTCGGTGCCGGGCAAGGTTCGCGTGCTGCTGCTCGACGTCTCGGCCCAGCATCCCTGGATCGCGATCGGCCAGCCGGTGCGCGCCGGCATCGGCGTCATCGATGCCGGCTCCGGCCTGCTGGTTGCCTCGGCCGTGGCGCCCGGCGAGGTGGCCGCGCCGTTCGACGGCGCCTATGGACGCTTCGCGCTGGCGCTGTCCGAACAGTTGCGCGCGCCCGGCCTGCCGCTCGACGAAGCCATGGTGCGGGTCAGGCTGCGCGTGCACCAGCAGTCGAACGGGCGCGACACGCCCTGGGAGACGTCGCGCCTCGCCCCGCCGGTGCGCGCCCTGGCGCTGCCCGTCGAGCCCGCCGCGGATGCGAGCCCGCCGCCGCCACGCGCGGAGCGGCGTACGGAAGGCCTGCCGGTCGAGGAAGCCTATGCGCTGGCCATCGAACGGGACAGCATAGCCGGCTATCAGTCATTCCTCCGGAGCTATCCCGACAGCATCTTCACCCGGCGGGTGCAGCGGCTTCTCGCGGCGCGGCGCGAGACACTCGTCTGGAACCAGACCGTGCGCGCCGGTTCGCCGCCGGCCTATTGGACCTATCTGCGCCGCTATCCGCGTGGCCCGCATACCGAGGAGGCCCGCCTGCGGCTCGCCCGGGCCCAGGCGCCGGTCACACCGGCCCAGGGCTTCATCGAGATCGTCTATCAGGACATACCGGAGCCCTTGCCGGTGATCGAGATCGTCGACGACCCGGATTTCTGGGCGCCGGCTCCCGCCGCCTTTTACGACCGGCAGATGCTGGAGGCGCCGGTCGTGCTCGGCCCGCCGCCGGCACAGATCTGGGCGCTGCCGCCGCCGCCCGCCTATGTCTGGGGCACACTGCCGGTCGCGGCGGCCGCCGCCGCCATCGTGACGCGCCGGTTCGTCCTGCCGCGGACCTTGCGCCAGCCGGTGGCGCCCGTGGTCCTGCGACCCTCCAGCGGCCCGCGGCCGGTCATCCGCCCCGGTCTGCCGGGATCCGCCCCGGCCCAGGCCGGCATTGGCGGCGGCCAGCGCCCCCTTCCTGGCGCTCCCGGCGGCCAGCAATTGCCGCGGCCCGGCACGACCGGCCCGGCCCTGCCGACGCGGCCGAGCGGACCGATCGTCGGCCATGCCGGCCGGCCCGGCGAGGTGCGGCCGAACCAAGCCGATCGCCTGCCCGGCACGCGCCCACCCAAGCCCGGGCGGCCGGGCATCGAGCGGCCCGTCGGGCAGCGGCCAGGCCGTCTCGAGCGTCCGCTGCTGCACCGCCCAGGGCCACCGCGGCCCCCATCCTATGTCCGCCCGCAGCAAGGCCGGCCCGCCATGGGACGGCCCGCCATGCAGCGCCCGGTCATGCAACGCCCCATCATGCAGCGCCCGGTGATGCAGCGTCCGGTGATCGCCCGCCCGATGCCATCCCGGCCCGCTTTCCACGGCGGCGGCGGTGGCGGACGCCCCTTCCAGGGACGGCGGCGCTGACGCGCGTCATCACGAGCCCGTGATGGGCTCCTGCGCCCCCGCGACTTCCGTTACGGTTTCGCGCAGATTGGCGCGACGCCAACGCCCGCCGGGCCATGCGAGGGAGATGCCGGGATGACCCAGGACACTGCGAACCCGACCCATCGGGCCTCGATCGACCGCCGCCGCCTCATGGCCGCAGGCGCCGCAACCCTCGCGGCTCCCGCCCTCGTCGCCGCGGCCAGGCCGGCGCTTGCGGTGACGCCGGTCCAGATGCCGCTGCAAGGGCCCGGCTTCTATCGCACCAAGGTCGGCGACATCACGGTCACGGCGGTCCATGACGGCTTCGCCCTGAGACCGCTCGAGGGTTTCGTCCGCAACGCGCCGCTCGGCGATGTCCAGGAGGCCATGAAGAAGGCCTTCCTGCCGACGACGGCGTTCCAGAACAGTTTCACCGCGCTCGTCGTGCAGACCGGCGGCAAGGTCGTCCTGATCGATACCGGCAACGGCAATACGGGCGCGCCGACCTCGGGCACCTGGATGCAGAATTTCCGCGCCGCGGGCTTCACGCCCGAAATGGTCGACCAGATCATCATCAGCCACTTCCATGGCGATCATATCAACGGCCTGCGCTTCAAGGACGGCACCAGCGCCTTCACGAAAGCCGAAATCAGCGTGCCGACACCCGAATGGGACTTCTGGATGTCGGACGAGCGCATGAACCAGGCCCCCGACGCCGCCCGCGGCGGCTTCCAGAACGCCCGGCGCGTGTTCCAGCCGATCGCCGCCCAGGTCAAGCGTTTCGCGCCCGGCGCGGAGGTTGCCCCCGGCATCACCTCCTTCGCCGCCCACGGCCACACGCCTGGCCATACGATCTTCGGCATTGCCTCAGGCAATGCCCGTCTGATGTTCGTCGCCGACATCACCAATCATCCTGCGCTCTTCGTTCGCAATCCGGATTGGGCCGTCATCTTCGATCAGGATCCCGACATGGCCCGGCAGACGCGCCGGCGGGTGCTGGACATGGCCGCGTCGGAGCGTACGCAGCTCGCCTTCTACCACGCGCCGTTTCCCGCGACCGGCTTCATCGCCAAGGAGGGCAACGGCTACGAGTTCGTACCCGTCCAATGGACGCAGTGGCCCTGACCTGGCTGCCGGCTTTAGGCAGCCGACCTTCGGCCAGTTGACAACATCATGACGATGCAGCCTTTTGCGTGACATCGCGACGGCGGTCATTGCTAGCAATGACCACGGGAATGCGGTGCGTGCCGAACACGCCGGCGACCGGACCTCCACCGGCCATCGCCGGCGCGACGACATCAATCCGCAGCTGCCCCCGCAACTGTGAGCGGCGAGCCGGTTCCTTTGAAGCCACTGGCGTCCGTTGGGACGTCCGGGAAGGCGGAGCGCCGGCCATGACCCGCAAGCCAGGAGACCGGCCGGCGCGTCGTCACTGTCCGGCGTGCGGGATGGCGCGCACGGAGAGCGGAGACCCGCTTTTCGGTGACACCCGATGTCGCGGCGGCAGCCGGCCGGCAGGCCGGAACGCCGTCGCGATCCCCGTGTCCCCGAGCGGAGATCCGCCATGGCGCAGCGCCTTATCGTCAGTTTCAGTCTCGTCCCGCTCCTGGCTGGCCCGGCCTTCGGGCAGGCCGCGGAGCCCGTCGCGACGCTGCCCGAAATTCTTGTGCATGGCGCCAGCACCGTGCCGGTGGAAGCGCCGCGTGTCGGCTCCGCCGTCACGGTCGTCACCGCCCAGACGATCCGCGACCAGGGCGCGCAGACGCTGCCCGACGTGCTGCGCCAGGTGCCCGGCCTCGCCGTGAGCCAGGCCGGCGGCCGCGGCGGCATCACCCAGCTGCGCATCCGCGGCGCGGAAGCCAATCACTCGCTCGTCGTGGTCGACGGCGTGCCGATCAACGACGTCAACAATGGCGATGCCGACCTTGCCAACCTGCCGGTCGACGCGATCGAGCGCATCGAGGTGGTGCGCGGGCCGCAATCCGGCATCTGGGGGCCCAACGCCCAGTCGGGCGTCGTGCTGATCACCACCAGGTCCGGCCGGGGTCTCGCGCGGCCCGAGCTGAGCGCGCGGGTCGAGGGCGGCTCCTTCGGCACGCTGCAGGGCTCGGTGTCGGTGCGCGGCGCCCAGGGGCCGTTCTACGGCGCCCTGTCGCTCGCCGGCCTGAGGGCCGGCGGCCATGTCGCCGCGCCCGGCACGACGCGGCCGAACGGTTCGGAGATGGGCTCGCTCAACGCCAAGGTGGGCGCGGACCTCGCCGACTGGTTCAATGTCGAGGGCACGCTGCGCATGGTCAGCCGAACGGCGTTCTACAATCCTGCCAATGCGGCCCTGGGGCCGGACTTCGGCTCCGATCCGCGCTACGGATTCCTTGCCGACGGTGCCGGCCGCGGCACGGCGACCGACTTCCAGGGGCGTGTCGTCGGCACGGTCACGCTGCTCGACGGCCGCTGGGTGCAGAAGTTGTCGGCCGATACGTCGCGCCAGGGCACCAACGCCGCCGACAGCTATGTCAGCGCCTTCGGTTTCCGCGAGCGGCAGGCCTTCTGGTCGCAGACCGAACGCAACCGAGCCGACTACCGCTCCGCCTTCACCTTCGAGACGCCGCGGCTGCTCGGCGCGCGCCACACCCTGGTGGCCGGCGCCGACATCACGCGCGAACGCTTCCGCTACCATTACGAGAGCGACGGCTTTTTCGGCCCCTTCGTCAACGACGGGTTCGCCGGCGCCGGCCAGAGCCGCGAGCGCAAGGGGCTCTATGGCGAATATCTCGGGAGCCTCGATACCGGCCTTGCCCTGTCGGCGGCACTGCGCCAGGACTGGAACTCGTCGTTCCGCAACGCCACGACCTGGCGCTTCACCGCGGCCCAGAGCTTCGGCACCGGCACGCGGCTTCACGCCTCCGTCGGCAAGGGCGTGACCAACCCGACCTTCGTCGAGCAGTACGGCTTCACCAACACCTTCGTCGGCAATCCGCTGCTCAAGCCCGAGCAGTCGATCGGCTGGGACGTCGGCGTCGAGCAGCGCTGGTTCGGCGGCCGGCTGACGACCGACCTCACCTATTTCCGCGCCAATCTCGAAAACGAAATCGTCGGCTCGGGCATTTCCGTCGCCAATCTGCCCTTCGCCACGGCGCGTCAGGGCATCGAGGCCAGCCTCTCGGCGCGGCCGCTCGACTGGCTCAGGATCACCGGGTCCTACACCTATACCGATACGCGTTCGGCCGAACCGCTGCTCGGCTGCTATGTGTTCAAGGAGGCGTTGCGCCGGCCGAAACATGCCGCGAGCCTCTCGGCGGTCGCCTCCTTCGCCGAGGACCGCGGCAAGCTCTCGGTGACGGTCGCCCATAACGGCAGCATGCGCGACCGGTTCTTCGGCCCGCTCGGCCCGAGCGACGTCTATCTCAGATCCTATACGCTGGTCGGTGCCCAGCTCTCCTATGACGTCACGCGCAACGCGACCGCCTATGTCCGCGGCGAGAACGTCTTCGCCCAGCGCTATCAGGAGGTCTTCGGCTACAATGCCGCCGGCGCGGCCGTCTATGCGGGCCTGCGCGTGCGTTTCGGGGACTGACCGGCTGCATTGCTCCTGCCGGCCGCCCGATATCGACAGGCGCCGCGGTTTCAGCCAGTGTCGGCGCCGAACAGGCAGGCGTCTCTCGCGCCGGCCGGCGGGAGGAGTTTTTCGAGATGTCGCAGAAGATCGCCGTCGTGACCGGGGCCGGCTCGGGCATCGGCCGGGCCTCGGCACTGGCGCTGGCCGCAGCCGGATACGCCGTGGTCGTCGCCGGCCGGCGCAAGGACGAGCTCGACAAGACGGTCGCCGCGGCCGGCAGCGGCGCGACGGTCGTCGCGGTGCCGACCGACGTTGCCGACGAAGCCTCTGTGAAGGCGCTGTTCCAGGCCGTGAAGGACCGGTTCGGCCGCATCGACGTTCTGTTCAACAATGCCGGCATGGGCGCGCCGGCCATTCCGATGGACCAGCTCTCCGTCACGCAATGGAAGCAGGTGGTGGACGTCAACCTCACCGGCTCGTTCCTGTGCGCGCAGGAAGCCATGCGGCTGATGCGCACCCAGTCGCCGAAAGGCGGGCGCATCATCAACAACGGCTCGATCTCGGCCTATGCGCCACGCCCCTATTCGGCCCCCTATACGGCGACCAAGCATGCCATTCTCGGCCTGACCAAGTCGATTTCCCTCGACGGCCGTGCCGACCGCATCGTCTGCTCGCAGATCGACGTCGGCAATGCCGCGACCGAAATGACCGAACGCATGGCCAATGGCGTGCTGCAGGCCGATTTCTCGGTCAAGGTGGAGCCGCGCATGGATGTACGCCATGTGGCCGAGGCCGTCGTGCATGTCGCCAACCTGCCGCTCGACGTCAATGTGCTGACCATGACGGTCATGGCCAACGACATGCCCTTCGTCGGCCGCGGCTGAGCTGCGCGGCCGACGACCAACGAAACGACATCCGGCGGCGCCATGGTCGGCGCCGCGCCATTCAGCCCCTGCCCCCGACCCGCCATGCCGGATCCGAAGACCATCACGCCGCAGATCGCCTTTGTCGCTTCGCCGGCCCCCGAAGCGCAGGAGGCGCAAAAACGCCTCGACGCGCGCTACGGCTCGGTCGCCACCGAGACGGCCGACATCATCGTCGCGCTCGGCGGCGACGGCGTCATGCTGCAGACGCTGCACCGCTTCATCGACACCGGCAAGCCGATCTACGGCATGAACCGCGGTTCGGTCGGCTTCCTGATGAACGAATATGTCGAGGAAGGCCTCGTCGAGCGGATCGCCAGCGCCGAACGCTCGGTGATCCATCCGCTCGCGATGACGACGGTCGACACCCATGGCGAGCGGCACGACGCGCTCGCCATCAACGACGTCGCGCTGCTCAGGCAGACCTCGCAGATCGCCAAGCTCCGGATCTTCGTCGACGGACAGCTGCGCATGGACGAGCTGTCCGGCGACGGTGTGCTGGTGGCAACGCCCGCCGGCTCGACCGCCTACAACCTCTCCGCCAACGGCCCGATCCTGCCGCTCAACACCAATCTCCTGGCGGTAACGCCGATCTCGCCGTTCCGGCCGAGGCGCTGGCGCGGCGCGCTGCTGCCGGACCGGGTGGCGGTGCGCATCGAGGTGATCGAGCCCACCCGCCGACCGGTGAGCGCCACCGCCGACCACGACGAGGTGCGCGAGGTGGCCATGGTCGACATCGCCATGGATCGCACCCGCAGCATGGTGCTGCTCCACGATCCCGGTCATTCGCTCGACGAGCGCATCCTGCGCGAGCAGTTCGGCAGCTGACCGCCGGCCCGATGCAAGCGGGCCGCGCAATCGCATGGCGCGCCGCAACTTAACGCTTCATTGAGCCGCGGCAGCTAAGGTCGCCTTCGATGATCCGTATTGATTTCAACCGCTTGCGTTTCCTGGTGATCGACGACAACGCGCACATGCGCCGCATCGTCCGCACCCTTCTGCACGGCTTCGGCGCGCGCGAGGTCTATGAGGCGGAGGACGGCGCGGCCGGGCTCGAAGCCTTCACCCACTACATGCCCGACATCGTCATCACCGACTGGGCCATGCCGATCTTCGACGGCCTGGAGCTGACGAGCATGATCCGGCAGCCGGGATCCAATCCCAATCCCTATGTCGCGATCATCATGCTGACCGGGCATTCGGAGAAGAAACGCGTGCTGGAGGCCCGCGATTCCGGGGTGACCGAGTTCCTGGCCAAGCCGATTTCGGCCAAGGCGCTCTACCAGCGCATCCTGAACGTCGTGGTCAATCCGCGGCCGTTCATCAAGACCAAGACCTTTTTCGGTCCGGACCGCCGGCGCAATCATACCGCGAGCTATGTCGGTCCCGAGCGGCGCAAGAACGACAAGACCGAGACCATCCGGGTGCAGCCGCTCCTGGACAAGACCAAGAGTTCGGTGTGACGGACGGATCCATGAAGAAGCGCCAGGAAGCCAAGCTCGACGAGGCCAGCGTCAAGAACTTCGGCGACTACGAGGTCATCGTCCCCAAGCACAATCTGAGGACCTATGTGCACAAGGTCGACGGGCCGGATGACGGTTTCGGCGGGATCGACCCGGAGGCGATCGAGCGCGCCGAGGCGGCGCTCGCCCAGCTCGCGGCCGAGTTCGACGGCTGGATGGAGAAGGAGGTCGAGCGCCTGGTGACCGCCCGCGACGCTGCGGCCGCGCACGGCCTGACCGCCGAGAATCGTACGGCGCTGTTCTCCGCCGCCCATGACATCAAGGGTGAAGCGACCACCTTCGGCTACCCCCTCGCCTCGCGCGCCGCCGAAAGCCTCACCGCCCTGCTGCTCGGCATCGAGGATGCGAAGCTTTTGCCCTGGCCGCTCGTCAGCCAGCATGTCGACGCGATCCGCGCCATCGTCCGCGAGGAGGCCAAGGGCGAGGACCATCCCGTAGCGCTGGAACTGGTCGAAAAGCTCGTGCTCCTGTCGACGGAGACCCTGGTCGACGTGACGGGCGTGCCGCCGCTCTCCCCTTGAGCGGTCGCCTCGGCCGATCCTGCTCCGCGCTCCAGCTGCCGTGCAGCGAGGTCGGCTCTCCTCATCTATGACGACCGCGCCGGCCCGCCCCACTGGAATGGCCGCCAGTGATCGGAGCGGTGCCTCGCACCCATCTCGATGCGCTGCCAGCGCTGCGCCTCCGGCTCGCCCGACAGCACGATCTGACAATGGGCGTAGCTGCGGTGCTCGTTCCGGGCGACCCGCACCGGCCCGGCGCCGTCGTCGTGGCGAGCCAGCGGATGCTTTTCGATATCGCCCCGCGCCTCCGGCGGCATGGCTGCATCGATGACCGACCAGGCCTCGTCCGTGTCGAAGGCATCGCGCCCGGACGGAAAGAACACGGCGAGATCGCTCCAGCGAGGCGCCTCGCCATAGCGAATGACGAGCGCATCGACGCCCAGCCGCGAGCCGGGCAGATATTTGAGCCGTTCCGGCGGCGCTGCCGGATGCGCTTCGCCGTAGTAGCGCGCCAGATGAGCCTGGGCGCCCCAGGCGATGTCGCGATCGGCATGTCCGGCCAGCTCGCGCAGGACCGGCGCCACGGCCGGGACCGCATCGTGGATTTCCGTGGCCGCCATCAGCGCGAGACCGGTGCGACCGGAGCGGGCGAGCCGCCGGATCGCGGCCGGGTCCCCGGCGGCGAGCTCGTGAATATGAAAATCGATGCCGTTCGCGGCCATGTCGGCCGGCTCCGGACCGTTGCGGCGCTCGATGATATCGAGCATCCAGGCAACAGGATCCCGCCCGAAACCGTCGTAATCTCCGAAGAACATGCAGCCGGACCAGAACGGTCCCGCGAGGCCGGGCCGCTCCAGTTCCTTTGCAGTGAGACGGTCGATGATGTCGGGATCCATCACATCCTGGTCGCCGTCGCCATAGGCCAGCCCCTGCCGGCCGAACATGCAGGCGGCGCAGCTGCGGACATAGTCCGAGGCGTGGTCGAACAGGGCCGGCAAGTCGCCGCGGTCGGTCCAGGCAAGTCCGCCGATCAATAGCTCCGCCGCATCGATGCGGTCGCCGGGCACCTCGGGAAGGCGTTGCGCGCGCAAGGCGCGCAGCCACGGCAGAAGAACGGCGGGAAACGGCTCGTCATCGCCATGCCAGCGCAAATGCTCGAGAAAGGCGGCGAGAAGCTCGGGATGCCGCCGCTGCGCGGCAGCGAGCGTTTCGAGGAACCAGACCGCACGGTCCCGTGCGTGCGCGTCGCGCTCCGGCCCCGACAATGTCCCCGGCTCGGCGCGGAACACCGCCATGACCAGCCGCTCCAGGGCCGCCGCGCGCGTGGCCGGATCCTCGCCCGCGAGATGGGCCGCCACGCGCGGATACCAGCCGGTCCACTCGGCCGGCGTGAAACGGTGAAGCGGCGCATCCCTCAGCAACTGGAACGATGTCTCTTCCATGCGGCGACCATAGAGGAGATGCGACGCTGCGGCACCGGTCCCGCCGATCTCGATCAGGCCGCATCGACGGCCTTGCGGCCGAGCGCAGGATCGTCGATGAAGAACCCGTCGATGCCAAGCGCGAGATAACGCTTGAGTTCGGCCATGGCGCCGGTCTCGTTGCGCGCGTTTTCACCGGCCTCGCTGCGGTAATCGGCCGCGAGGAAGCGGTTTTCCGGCCGGAACGTATAGGTGCGCACGAGCAGGCCCGCGGCATGGGCGTCGTCGACCACCTTGTTCGGCTGACCAAGCCTGCCATTCGCCTCCAGCGGAATGATCGTGCGCGTCCACGGCCCGACCGCGTCCGCATAGGTCGCGATCTCCTTCAGCCCGTCGGCCGTCAGCATGTCGGCGAAGGTCGTCCTGCCACCGGTTGCGGCGACGTCCGCCGGGATCACCGCCGGCTCGTCGGTCAGCTGCAGCAGCCTGATATTGGCGGGCCGGCCGAGCTTGCCGCGCAGGTAGCGCAGATTGGCGATCTCGAAGGACTGGATCTCGACCGGATTGCGGCGGGTGTAGTCGTGCGCCTGCAGCACCGCGAGAAAGCGGTCCTCGAGCGGCAGGCCGATCTTGGCGAAATAGGTGGAATGCTTGAGCTCGGGGATCAGGCCGATCACCCGGCCGCGCGCCGCGGCCTCGGCCGCAGTGAAGTCGATCACCTCCTCCAGGGTCGGCACCTGGAACTGGCCGTCATAGCGCTGGCTGTCCGGGCGGACGGCACCGAGCCGCTCGATCGCGCGCAGCGTCTTCAGCTCGGCCAGCGTGAAGTCCTCGGTGAACCAGCCGGTATGGCTCTCGCCATCCACCGTCTTGGTCGTCTTGCGCGCGGCGAATTCCGGCCGTCTGGCGACATCGGTCGTGCCGGTAATGTCGTTCTCGTGCCGCGCCACCAGGACGCCGTCCTTGGTCGGCACCAGGTCCGGCTCGATATAGTCGGCGCCGTCGGCGATCGCCTTCGCGTAGGAGGCCAGCGTATGTTCCGGGCGCAGGGCCGGCGCCCCGCGATGGCCGAGCACCAGGGGTTTCGGCCGCGCGGTGCCCTGGGCCCGCGCGGCGCCGCCGGGACCGGTTGCGGCGAGGCCGGCAACGACCGCGGCGCCCGCAAGTCCCAGTGCAAATCGACGGCTCTTCTCGACCATGGCCGCACTCCCTCGCCTCAGCATGAACCGGTTGCCACGGCATGCCAATGGCGGGCGCCGGCGACCTCGTTGCCGCCAAGGCAAGCAGCGCCACATCACAGCCGTATGAAGGCGCCCGCCCGGCGCAGGCGTGGTTCCGGCGTCAGGCGGCAGCGGCGAGCGGGAACAGCAGGTCGTCGTCGTCGAGCGCGTCGCGGCCGGCGATCAGATCTTCGGTGAAGGCCCTCGCCTCATCGCGCGCTGCCTCGGCGACGAAGCGCCGCAGCAGGACGAGCAGCTGGTCGAGCTCGCCGGCGGCCAGCGGCGCATAGGCCGTCAGCACACGTTCGACCATGCGCCGGCGCAGCTGGGCCTCGCCGCCGCGCGCCGCCGCGACCAGGCCTTCGGCATGCCAGGCCTCGAGCGCCGCGGCGAAGGCCGGATAGGCGCGCGCCGGCAGGCCGGCCTGGTCGTAGAGCGCCCGGAAGCCGCTGCCGCGCCGGTCATGCACCAGCCCGCTGACGCGGCGCACGGCGAGGCCGGAGAGCTCCGCGAGCGCCGCCTCGAACAGCCTGATCTGTCCCGACAGCAGCGCGCGCAGGATCAGGCCGGTGGTCAGCTGCCCGGAGGCGCGCAGGTGGCAGGCGAGCGACGGCAAGGCATCCCCGGCTGCCGCCGCGGCAATCGCAACCGTCGCCTTCTCGGAGGCTTCGCGCACGATCTTGCCGGCGCGCTCGGGAGCGAGCCAGGCCCGGTCGGCAACGAAGGCGGAGAGAGCCTCTGAGAGCTTGACGACCAGCGCCTGGCGTGCGCCGGCGCTGAGATCGGCGCGGCGGAACAGTGCCTCCCGGATGTCTGGATCATCGCCGAATCGGGCCACGATCCGGTCGATGGAAAAGTCCGGCAGGTCGGCATTGTCGAGCGCCACCAGCGCCAGGCAGGCCTCGACGCAGCCGACCTCAGCAATGGCGGCCGCGACCGGCGCCGGCACCGTCTCGCGGCGCGCCACGGCATATTGAACGACCGGCTCGCCCGCGCCGATCAGATCGACCAGTTCGGCATCGATGAGCAGCGGCGAGTGGCGGGCGATGATCGCGGCAATGTCCGGCTGGTCCTGCAGGAGGCCGACCAGGACCGTGTGCGGCGCCGTCTCGGCATAGGCCAGGGCCTCGGCGAGCGCCCGGCGCACCACCGGCGAGGGATCGTCGAGCAGAACGATCATGGCCGCCTCCGCCGCCGCGCGGTCGCCGGCGCCGAGGTCGGAATAGAGATAGGCGCGCGCCAGGGCCGATGTCGCATCGGCCCGGTCGGCAGCAGGCGCTGTCTGGATCCAGCGGAGGAAGTGACGCACGATCATGGCAAGCGTCCGGAAATCCGAGGCCGGCGGCCCCCTGTCATCAGCCTAGCCCGGCGAGCCTTAACAAAGCATTCACCAAGAAAATTAAGACGACAGAAACGCTCGCGTTCAGCGCGCTTCGGGGCGGCGGAACTGGGCGAGATCGAGCGGCTGGCCGGCCGCCGGCTGGGCCGCACGCGCGGGCCCGCCATGGCCGATGAGACCACGCGCGGCCGGCGCGGCGGCGGGCACCGGCACGGCCGCCATGGTCACCGGGCTGTCGGCGGCCGCGATCGAGGTCGGCGCGGTCACGGTGTCGCGCGGCGCACCGCGGCCGATCGAGGTCCAGGTCGCCGCGACGAAGGCATTGATCGGCCCTGCCCCGGTCGAGAACATCGAATGGAACGGCCGCGACGGATTGGCATTCATGCGCGGGACGGCCGACCAGGAGCCGCGGCCGCCGTCCGGCTCAGCCGCATCGGTGCCGGCTGCCGGCGGGCGGCGGCCTGGCCGGCGCCCAGCGTGGTCGCCGGCCGGGCCTCGGAGCTCCCGCCCGAGGCGAGCGCCGCATAGACCTCGGCGACGGTGCGCGGCCGGCCGTTCTCGAAAAAGATGCTGCGATTGGCACCCGCCGCGTCCGGAAAGGCGCGTGCCGCCACGGCCTGCGGGTTCGACTGGTTGAGGGTGATCAGCCGCGCCGCGCCGCCGGAGCCGAGGAAATGGGCCATGTAGAGCTCGCCCTCGGTCGGATTGCGGCCGGTAGCGCTGCGCAGGTCCTGTGCATTGCGATTGGTGAAGGCGCCGGCCATCAGCGCCGAAATCTGCGGATCGTCACGCAGCGCCAGGATCTCGCGGCGCACGGCCGGATCGGCGACCACCGGCTGGCCGGCGCTGTTGGTGCCGATCTGGGCGGCATAACGTTCGAGGCCGAGCTTGCGGCCCTCGTCGCGCATCATGGTGAGCCAGGTCGAATCGATGAACTGGTAGAGGCCGCGGGCGCTGCTGGTCGGCGCCTGGGCCGCCGGTTGCAGGCTCGATTCGCGATGGGCGGTGCGCAGCAGATAGTCGAAACCGGCGCCGGTGGCGCGCGCAGCCGATTGAATGGCCTGCACGACGCGGCCGATGCCCGCTTCCGTCGCCCCGCTCGGGCGGGTCTGCGGATCGGCCGGTGAACGGAACAGAAACATGATGGCGGCCCCCTGGAGGCGATACCTCCGCAAGGGATCTGACTGCTTTATGGTAAACGAATTCCTAATCGCATTGCCCGCGATGGCGCAGATCCCAGGTTGTCCCCCATGACCACGACCGTTTCCCTCTCCGACGCTCAACGCCACCCGCGTGGCGGCATCTATTTCGACGATTTCGCGGTCGGACAGGTGATCAAGCATCGGCTGACCCGCTCGGTCACGCAGATGGACAACATGCTGTTCTCCAACATGACGATGAATCCGCAGCCGCTGCATGTCGACCGGCAGTTCGCCGCCGCGTCGGACTGGGGCAAGCCGCTGATGAATTCGCTGTTCACGCTCGGCCTGATGATCGGCATTTCCGTGCCCGACACGACCAACGGCACCCTGTTCGCCAATCTCGGCATGACCGATTGCAAGTTCCCGCACCCGCTGTTCGAGGACGATACGATCCATTGCGAGAGCGAGGTGACGGCCAAGCGCGAATCGAAGTCGCGGCCGACCATGGGGGTGATCGAGTTCCACCACCGGGCCTATAATCAGGACGACAAGCTGGTGGCGGAGTGCCTGCGCCAGTCCCTCGTGCTCAAACGCCCGGCCTGATCCCATGCGCTCGATGCTGTTCGTTCCCGCCGATTCGGAAAAGAAGCTCGGCAAGGGCCTGGAAACCGGCGCCGACGCGCTGATCCTCGACCTCGAGGATTCGGTCGCCGCCGCCAACAAGGCCGGCGCCCGCGCGACGGCGCGCGCCTTCCTGGAGGCCCATGTGCCGTCGGCCGACCGCCCGCTCCTGATGGTGCGCGTCAATGCGCTGGATACCGGGCTGACCGACGACGACCTCCAGGCGGTGGTCGCGGCGAAGCCGGACGCCATCATGCTGCCGAAGGCCGAAAGCGGCGCCGACGTCGTCCACCTCGACGCCAAGCTCAATGCGCTGGAGGCGCTCGCCGGCATCCCCGAAGGGCACGTCAAGATCGTCGTGGTGGCGACCGAGACGGCCAGGGCCGTGTTCAATCTGGGCAGCTACCAGGGCGCCAGCCCGCGCCTGTCGGGCCTGACGTGGGGCGCCGAGGACCTGTCCGCCGACATCGGCTCGGAAACCAACCGGGCGAGCGATGGCCGCCATACCGAGCCCTTCCGCATCGCCCGCTCGCTCTGCCTGTTCGGCGCTGTCGCCGCCGGCGTGCAGCCGATCGACACGGTGTTCCCGGCCTTCAGGGACAGCGAAGGCCTGCGGCGCGAGTGCGAGGAGGCCCGGCGCGACGGCTTCACCGGCAAGATGGCGATCCATCCGGCGCAGGTGGCGGTGATCAACGAGGTGTTCACGCCGAGCGCGGAAGCGGTGGCCGAGGCACGCCGGGTCATCGCGGCCTTCGCCGCCAATCCGTCGGCGGGCGTGGTCAATCTCGACGGCGAGATGTTCGACCGGCCGCACCTGACCCGTGCCGAAAGGCTGATCGCCCGCCTCGGCCGCTGAGGCGCGAGCGGGGCCGGGGCCCCGCTCCCATTCGTCCGTGTTCTAGCGCCTGCGCTCGTCGAAATTGCCGCCGCCCGGGGGCCGGGTCATGCGGAACATCTGGTCGGGCCCGACCTGGAAATACTGGTCGTAGCCGGCCCGCATGATCGGATGCATGGCGGCGGTATCGACCTTGCCGTCGCGGATGAAGGCGTCGTCGACATAGACGCCGACCACCTGGCCGATGATCAGCGAATAGGTGCTGACGCCTTCGAGCGAGGTGAGCGGTACGGTCTGCAGGTACTTGCACTCGATCGCCGCGGGCGATGCCTTGACGCGTGGCGGCCGGACGAATTTCGACGGTGCCGGCTCCAGCCCGGCAAAGGCCATTTCCTCCTCGCCACGCGGCAGCGGCGCCGAGGTGAGGTTCATCTGGTTGCGCAGGTCGAAGGTTGCGAGCGAACAGGTGAATTCGCCGGTTTCCTCGATGAAGACCTGGGCATCCTTCATGTGTCCGCCGCCGAAGGCGACCATGTGCGGCTTGTCGGAAATGGCGTTGAAGAAGGAATAGGGCGAACAGTTGATCCGGCCCTCGCCGTTCACGGCCGTGATCCAGCCGATCGGCCGGGGCGCGACCACGGCCTTGAAGGGATCGTAAGGCAGGCCGTGATCGGCGGCGGCGACGCTGTAGTGCATGGCGATCAGCCCTCAAAACGCGTGACGATGGCGGCCATGTCGGGGCGCACCCGGTCCTCGGCCCTGGCGGTCGGCGTGCCGATATGGACGAAACCGGCGATCTTTTCATGTGTCGCCAGGCCCAGCCGCTCCTGGACGCGCCGGTCATAGGCCGGCCATTCGGTGACCCAGTTGCCGCCGAAACCGAAGGCCGCGGCAGCATGCAGCAGGTTGAGCCCGACCGCGCCGGCCGACAGCAACTGCTCCCATTCGGGGATCTTCACATGAGGCCCCGCGCGCGAGACGATGGCAACGCAGACCGGCGCCCGGCTGAACCGCGCGGTCTCGATCTCCAGCTTCTTGGCGTCGGCCGCCGGGTCGTCGGCACGCACGAGGTCGGCGAGGAAGGCGCCAAGCCGCGCTCCGGCAGCCCGGTCGATGACGATGAAGCGCCAGGGCGCGAGCTTGCCGTGGTCTGGCACGCGGGCCGCGATCGCCAGCATGGCGTCGAGCGTCGCCGGGTCCGGGCCGGGCTCGGCCATCAGCGGAAAGGGCGTGGAGCGGCGGGTCTTCAGATGCTCGATGAGCAGGTCGGATTGAGGCATGGGCATGTCCCGCGAAGAGATGCCGCCTGCATTAGCTCGCATTGCCGGCGGAGGATAGGCTTTGCCGCACACTTTCGGGCGAGGGACGCGTCGGCCATGCCCCTTGCCAGCGACCGCCACAGGCAGCAAAAAGGCCATAATGTCGGGCGAATGGAACGCCGCCTGCCGCCGGAAATCTCGACCGATGCGTCTTACTCGCCAGCGCCTGACCTCGACCTGCCTTGCCGCCGCGCTGGCCGTGGCCGCACCCGCGGGCTCCGGCGTGGCGCAGGCCCCCGCTCCCGCTCCCGCATCGGGCGCAGCGCCCGCGGCCGGCTCCGCACCGTCCGGCGAGCTGCTGCCGCTCGCCGCCGAGCCGCAGCGCCGGCGCCGCCATATTCCGGGCGGCGCGGCGACGCCCTTCTTCACCCTGCCCGACGGCGCCATGCCGTTTGCACCGCAGGCCGGTACCAACCCGGCCCTGCAACTGCCCGGCGCGCCGCCGCAGCCGAACATCGTGCCGCAGTTCACCGACCGCACGCCGGTCAATTTCGACGCGCGCTACAAGCAGAACGGCCAGTTCGTGCGCGGCGGCCTGCACTGGCGCGTCTTCGCCGACAAGCCGGAAGCCAATGGCGCCTTCGCGCTGATCGCCGAATCGCGCGATGCCGCGCCGACCTTCGGCCTGAGGCCCGGTGCCTATATCGTGCACACTTCGTTCGGCACCGTGGCCCAGGCCCAGCGGGTGGAAATCAGCACGAGCCCGTTCCGCCAGACCGTGGTGCTCAATGCCGGCGCGCTGAAGCTGGTCGGCAAGGTCGGCGAGCGCGACATTCCCAATGCCCGCATGGCCTACGACATTTTCGCCGGCGGCCTGTTCGACGGCGGCGAACCGCGCCTCGTCATGCGCCAGGCGCCGGCCGGCGACCTCATCGCGCTGACCGAGGGCACCTATCATATCGTTTCCGTCTATGGCGACGCCAATGCGACGATCCGCGCGGACGTGCGCATCCGGGCCGGCCAGGTGACCGATGCCGTGGTCCATCACCGCGCCGCCAATGTCAGCCTGCGCCTCGTGCGCGACCGCGAGGGCGGCGAGCCGATCGGCAATGCCGCCTGGACGGTGCTGACGCCGGGCGGCGACGTGATCAAGGAATCGATCGGCGCCTTCCCGTCCATGGTGCTGCAGGAAGGCGAATATCTCGCGATCGCCCGCCACGAAGGCCGGGTGTTCAACCGCAAGTTCCAGGTCGAGGCCGGCAAGGACCTCGAACTGCAGGTGGTCGCGCGGTAGATCGAACGTCGTGCGCCCGGCATGTCGGCGTGCCGTGGTTCGAGGCTCGCCTGCAGCTCGCACCTCACCATGAGGAATGTGGTGTACTGCGCCGCGGATGCTCATGAGGTCGCGCGTTGTGAGCGCATCTGACACCGCGGCAGATGCAATACTCTCCACTCCTCGTGGTGAGGTGCGAGCGAAGCGAGCCTCGTACCACGGCCAACCGGTATGCAGCAGACCCGAATACGGAAAAAGCCGGCGGATCGACCGCCGGCTCTCTCAAATCCTCTTGTGACGACTGGCGCCGTCAGGCGCTGCGGGCGCGCCTGACGTCGGGCGGCACCGCTTCTTCGGCGAGTTGGGCGACGAGCTGGTCGAGCCCCATCGTCTCCTGCGCCTGCGAGCCGAGACGACGCACCGAGACGGTCCGCTCCGCGGCCTCCTTCTTGCCGACCGCCAGGATCACCGGGACCTTGGCCAGCGAGTGCTCGCGGACCTTGTAGGAGATCTTCTCGTTGCGCAGGTCGGCATCGGCCTTGAGGCCGGCCTTGCGGCAGGCGGCCAGCACCTGCCGGCCGTAGTCGTCGGCCTCCGAGGTGATCGGGCAGACCACGACCTGCTTCGGCGCGAACCAGAACGGGAAATGGCCGGCATAGTTCTCGATGAGGATGCCGAGGAACCGCTCCATCGAGCCGCAGATGGCCCGGTGGATCATGACCGGCGTGGTCTTTTCGCCGTCGGCGCCGATATAGAAGGCGCCGAAACGCTCCGGCAGGTTGAAGTCGACCTGGGTCGTGCCACATTGCCAGTCGCGGCCGATGGCGTCGCGCAGCACATATTCGAATTTCGGCCCGTAGAAGGCTCCCTCGCCCGGATTGATCGCGGTCTTGATCCGGTTGCCCGACTGGCGCGCAATGGTCTCGAGCACCTCGCCCATGACCGCCTCGGCGCGATCCCACATGGCATCGGTGCCCACCCGCTTCTCAGGGCGGGTCGACAGCTTCACCACGATCTCCTCGAAGCCGAAATCGGCATAGGTCGAGAGGATCAGATCGTTGATCCGCATGCACTCTTCCGCCATCTGCTCGTCGGTGCAGAAGACGTGGGCATCGTCCTGCGTGAAGCCACGCACGCGCAGGAGGCCATGCAGCGCGCCGGACGGTTCGTAGCGATGCACGATGCCGAATTCCGCAAGCTTCATCGGCAGATCGCGGTAGCTCTTCAAGCCATGCTTGAAGATCTGGACGTGACCAGGACAGTTCATCGGCTTCACCGCGAACCAGCGCTTGTCCTCGGCCTCGTCACCGGCCGACTGCGCTGCGAACATGTTCTCGCGGTACCATTCCCAGTGGCCGGAGGTCTCCCACAGCGACTTGTCGAGGAGCTGGGGCGCGTTGACCTCCTGATAGTCGGTCTCGGCGAGGCGGCGGCGCATATAGGCGACCAGGTTCTGGAACATGGTCCAGCCCTTGGCGTGCCAGAACACGACGCCGGGCCCCTCCTCCTGGAAATGGAACAGGTCCATCTCGCGGCCGAGCCGGCGGTGGTCCCGCTTCTCGGCCTCCTCCAGCATGTGGGTATAGGCCTTCAGCTCCTCGTCGTTCCGCCAGGCGGTGGCGTAGATGCGGGTGAGCATCGGGTTCTTGGCATCGCCCCGCCAATAGGCGCCGGCCACCTTCATCAGCTTGAAGGAATTGCCGATCTGGCCGGTGGAGGCCATGTGCGGGCCGCGGCAGAGATCGAACCAGCCGCCCTGATCGTAGAGCTTGATTTCCTGATCCGCGGGAATCGCCTCGACCAGCTCGACTTTGAACTTCTCACCCTTGTCGCGGAAGATCGCGACAGCCTCGTCGCGCGAGACGACACGCTTGGTGAAAGGCTTGTTGGCCGCGATGATCTTGCGCATCTCGGCTTCGATCGCGCCGAAATCCTCCGGCGTAAACGGCTCGTTGCGGAAGAAGTCGTAATAGAAGCCGTTCTCGATCACCGGGCCGATGGTCACCTGGGTGCCGGGCCAGAGCTTCTGCACCGCCTCGGCCATCACATGGGCCGCGTCATGCCGGATCAGCTCGAGGGCCTCGTCGCTCTCGCGGGTGACGAACTCGATGCGGGCATCGCGCGCGATCGGGTCGGACAGGTCCGTCACGACGCCGTCGAGCTTGACGGCCAGGGCGCGCTTGGCGAGCGAGGGAGCGATCGACTTGGCGACGTCGAGGCCGGACAGGCCGACGTCGTAGGACCGTTTCGCCCCGTCGGGGAAAGTCAGGACAGGCATTCTCAAAGACTCCTCTCACTCCTGCTGACCGGGCAGGTAAGGGGTTGGGACAGCGGGGATGCGAACCGCCGGCCGGACTTGCCGCGCACAGAGGCGGCATACGGCCAACGGAAGAGGAGACGGGATAGCCGAGCGGACGCCGAAGGGCAATGCTCCGGCGGCCTTTCGCCGGGTCGCGCCAGGAGGTAGCCTTGTTCTATGCGTCGCCTCGTCATCCGATCGGGCGCCCTTCTGGCCGCCCTCGCCGTCCTGGCCATCGCGGCCGGGCCGGCAAGCCGCGCCGAGACGCCTCAGGCCGAAGCCCCGGTCGCGCGCCCGCCCGATGCCGCGGACCTTGCCGCCCGCACCATGACCTTCACCCGCGTCACTGGCGAACCCGGCGCCTGCGGGCCGGGCTGTTCGGAATGGATCGCCGCCGAGGGCGTGATCCTGCCCGGCACGGTGGTGGCCTTTTCCAGACTCGTCGACCAGCTCCACGGCGCGCGCCCGCCGATCGTGATCCATTCGGACGGCGGCATGACCGACATCGCCATGGCCCTCGGCCGCGTCATCCGGCGCGCCAGGCTCGATGCCGTCATCGCCCGCACCGTCAGGTCGGGCGACAAGGCGACGATCGAGCCCGGCGGCGCCTGCCACGGCGCCTGCCTGTTCGTGCTGGCCGCCGGCGTCAACCGCAGCACTGCGCCCGGCGCAGTGATTTCGATCAGTCCCTTCGATTTCCACTTCGCGACCGGCGGCGCCCTGCCCGAGCCGCGCCGCCAGCGGCTGATCACGGCCATGCTGGAGCGGGCCCGCAGCTATTTCACCGATATGGGGCTCGATCCCGACCTCGCCGGCCTTCTCGATTCCAACACCCACGCCGCCTTCTATCCGACCCGCGGGCAGCTCGAAGCCTATCGCATCCTGACCCGCTATCAGGACCTGTGATCGTTCCCGGCCGGCTCGCAGACCGGCCGGCCGCCGCGCCAGCGCCATCGGCCGTAGCGCCAGGGCAGGAACCAGCGCGCCCCGGGCGGCAGCGCTTCGGGCGCATTGTCGATGCCCGACGTGCCCCAGGGGTGGCAGCGGCAAAGCCGCGCGAGGCCGATCCAGCCGCCGGCCCACAGGCCATGGCGCATGATCGCCTCGTCCATATAGGCCGAACAGCTCGGCAAATGCCGGCACCAGCGGCCGACCAGCATGGAGATGCTGAGCTGATAGGCGCGCAGCAGGCCATGGCCGGCGAGCCGCGGCCATCGGCGCGGACGCCAGTCGTCGAACAGCCGGTCGAGCTCGGACTTTGCCATCCCCTGCTCATAGGCGTCCGGCGGACCGGACGGAAGCGTCACGGCGCAAGCGAGATTGAACGTCGGCGCCCGCCGCTCTATCGGTGAGGCCATGACCCGCTCCTATGACCTTGCCATTGTCGGCGCCGGCATTCTCGGCCTTGCCCATGCGCTCGCCGCCGCAAGGCTCGGCAAGAGCGTCGTCGTCATCGACCGCGACGCCCAGGCGAACGGCGCCTCGGTCCGCAATTTCGGCTTCGTCACGGTCACCGGCCAACAGCGCGGCCTCACCTGGCGCCGCGCGCGCCGCAGCCGGGACATCTGGGCCGAGATCGCGCCGCAGGCGGGCATAGCGATCGCCCATCGCGGCCTGGTCGTGGCGGCACATCGGCAGGAGGCCGTCGGCGTCATCGAAGCCTTCATGGCGACCGAAATGGCCGGGAACTGCCGCCTGGCCTTGCCCGCCGAGGCGCTGGCGCGGGTGCCCGCGCTCCGCGCCGAGCGGCTGAAAGCCGCGCTGATCTCCGAAGAGGACCTCAGGGTCGAGAGCCGCACCGCCATCCCCCTGCTCGCCCGTCATCTCGAAGCAACCCTCGGCGTCACCTTTCGGCGCGCCACAACCGTGCTCGACGTCGCGCCGCCGGTCATCGCCACATCGGCCGGCCCGATCCGCGCGGAAGCGGCCATCGTCTGTCCGAACGACGATTTCCAGACGCTGTTCGCCGGGCGGATCGCTGCGCAGGGGCCGACCAAATGCAAGCTGCACATGCTGCGCGTGCGCCCGGACCGGAGCGTCGCGCTCGGCGCCGCCGTCATGTCGGATTTCGGCCTCGCCCGCTATGAGGGCTATGCCGCCCTGCCGGAGGCCGCCCCGCTCAAGGCGCGGCTCGCGGCCGAGGCGCCCGACATGCTCGCCAACGGCATCCACCTCATCGCGGTGCAATCCGCCGACGGCTCGCTGGTCGTCGGCGACAGCCATCACTATGCGCCGACACCCGACCCGTTCGCGCCCGACACCGTCGATGCGCTCATCCTCGCCGAGCTCGACGCCACGCTCGCCCTGCCCGGCCGCGAGGTCGTGGAGCGCTGGACCGGCATCTATCCCTCCGGCCCCGGCGTGATGTTCATGGACGCGCCGCTGCCGGCCGTGCGCCTCGTCATGGTGACGAGCGGCACCGGCGCCTCCACCTCCTTCGCGATCGCCGAGGAGACGGTGGCCGATCTCTACGGCTTGGCGCCGCCGCCACATGTCGCGCATTAGCGCCTGATCAGATGGAGCCGACGGCCTGCGCAGCGGCCGGCCTCGGTCCTCTCGTCATGCAGAAGGCATCAAAGCGCTGCGCTACTCGCACAGGGTGAAGATCTCGCTGTTGTCCCGGCCGTAGATGACGATCAGCCGCATGGCGCCACCCCGCTCGCTGATGACGAAGCGCAGGTTGCGGGTGCCGCCGACGCTTTCCGTCACGCGGGCATCCCAGCTCAGCGGCTCGCGCGAAGCCTGACGGATCGACAGCGGCTTGCGGTCGACCTCCGGCCCGCGCATCTCGCGCGCCGTCACCAGCATGGCATCGGCCTCGAAGCCCTGGGCCGGCCGGGTGCAGCGGTCGACATTGAGCCGCCAGTAGCCATGCATCTGCTGGGGAAAGCGCGCATTGCCCTGGGCAGAAGCGGAATGCGGCAGCGCCAGAAAACCGAGGGCGCAGGCAGCGGCAAAGGTCAGGCGCATCATCAAAAAGCTCCAAAATCAACGAAACAGGACATTCTGCCGATCGACCGGCAAAAGCCGGCATGCCGCGCCGATATTGCCGCGGCGTGTCTTCGGGCATCAGAAAGCGTTTCGATCTTCCGGTAAACTGGCCTATTCGGCGGCGGCCGGCGCACGCGCGGCCTCGATCCTGCCGATCGCCTCGACGACAGCGTCGAAGGTGAGCAGGGTCGAGGCGTGGCGCGCCTTGTAGTCGCGCACCGGCTCCAGCACCGCGACATCGGACCAGCGTCCGCCGGGCGGCGCGCCATTGTCCTTCAGCATGCGCCGGACATCCTCGCGCAGCTGCCGCAGCTCGGCAGCGGTTGCGCCGACGACATGGCGGGCCATGATCGAGGAGGAGGCCTGGCCGAGTGCGCAGGCCTTCACGTCATGCGCGAAATCGGTCACCCGATCGCCCTCCATGACGAGGTCGACCGTTACCGTCGAGCCGCACAGTTTCGAGTGGGCGGTCGCCGAGGCCTGGGGTGCGGCGAGCCGGCCGAGCCGGGGAATGTCCGCGGCCAGCTCCAGGATGCGCCGGTTGTAGATGTCATTGATCACGGTGCGATTTCCCCGGGACGCAAGATGAACAAGCGTTCATGGGCCGTTCAGATGCCCCCATCATATATGCCTCGCGTGCAGCGATGGAACCCCGCGCCAAGGCAGGGCGTTGCACCGGCGCATCGGGCATGCATTTCGTCCGCCTTCGACCTTCGCCCTCCTGCCCCAGGGCTCGCCCCTTTTCGCCGAAGACAACAAGCCGTCGGGAACGTCCTTTACGGAGCTCAAGCCATGGATGCCGCCGTCTCGACCCTGCCCGTTCACAAGGGACCCGAGGCCAGACGCCGCCGCCGGCCGACGCGCGAGGAGGCCGAGGCCGCTGTTCGCACGCTGATCGAATGGGTCGGCGATGATCCCGGTCGCGAAGGTCTCGTCGACACGCCCCGGCGCATGGTGAAAGCCTGGGACGACCTGTTCCGCGGCTACCATCTCTCGGCGGCCGAGGAGCTCGGCACGGTGTTCGAGGAGGTTGGCGGCTATGGCGACGTCGTGCTGGTGCGCGACATCCCGTTCTTCTCCCATTGCGAACACCATATCGTGCCGATCATGGGCAAGGCGCATATCGCCTACTATCCCCGCGAGGGCGTCGTCGGTCTCTCGAAGCTCGCCCGCGTCGTCGACATCTATGCCCGCCGCCTGCAGACCCAGGAAAATCTCACAGCGGAGATCGTCGGCGCCATCGAGGCGAGCCTCAAGCCGCGCGGCCTCGCGGTGCTGATCGAGGCCGAGCATATGTGCATGGCCATGCGCGGCATCCAGAAACAGGGCGTTTCCACCGTGACGACCGGCTTTACCGGCCTGTTCAAGGACGATGCCACCGAGCAGGTCCGGTTCATGACCATGGTGCGTGGGTTCAGGGCCTGAGAAAAAAACTCATCGTTGAAACCGATGTAGCGACCGGACCGTCAGGCAAGGCCGAGGAAGACTGCCAGGGACCGTCTGACGGAAAGAAGGCTCTCGTCATCCAGACGGCCGAATGATGGGCCAAGCCGATCTCGCTTCACCGACATCACCTGGTCGATCATGACCTGCGACGGTTTGTGCAGGTCATTAGGTCGGCTGGACAGTCAGCCTGATCAAAGGTGCGTCGACGAGCGTTCCGGACAGCAAGACGACCGTAACCGTGCCGGTTTCCGCGAATTGATCGGCCTGAATGACGAGCACCGGCCGAGGCCGGCCAAAGTCGCCGGGCATGGCGACGGTCACGAGATCGCCACGCTTGACCGCTCGTCCCTGTCAGCGAGATCGGACAATGCAGCATCGAGAAAACCGCCCAGGCCGTGGTCTTCAGCATCCGCGGAAGCAACGATCATCGACTGTCGCCGACATTCTTCCGCGAAGCCGGGCCGGCGCGTATCCGGAACCCAGATTTGCACCGGCCGCAGACCGGCGGCACGCAGCGCGTCGCGACGCTTGCGTACCCTCTGATTGATGGATGCCGGCACGAGCTTACCGCCCTCCAAACGTTACATGTAACAACTGGGCGGACCTGTCGTGTCGGTCGAGATCAGCACAGCCCGACCTTTTGAGAGCTCAGAGCGTAATGGTTTCGCCCGGCTTCGGCACAGCCACCTTGGTGCGCACGCCGCTCATGCCGCTGACGAACTTCTCGGCGGTCGCGTCGATGATCGGAAACGTGCCGTAGTGGCAGGGCACGACCGTGTCGAAATCGAAAAACTTGCGGCATGCGAAGGCCGCCGCATCGCCGCCCATGGTGAAACGGTCGCCGACCGGCACGAGGGCGAGGTTCGGCCGGTGATATTCCGCGATCAGCGCCATGTCCGGCATCATGTCGGTGTCGCCCATCGCATAGAGATGGGCGCCGCCCTTCACCTTGATCACCATGCCGTTGGGATTGCCGAGCGCATGGCTGACGCCGTCATGGAAGTCGCAGGACGAATGCAGCGCGTTGGTCAGCGAGACCGTGAACTCGCCCTGATCGGTGGTGCCGCCGCAGTTCATGGGATCGAAGGATTTCAGGCCCTTGGCGGCCAGCACCATGCACAGATCGTAATTGGTGACGACCTTTGCGCCGGTCTCGGCGGCGATCTCGACGGCATCGCCGACATGGTCGGAATGGCCATGGGTGATCAGCACATGGGTCGCGCCGGCGATCGCCTCGGCGCGATTGCCGGTGAACGAGGGATTGCCGGTCAGGAACGGGTCGATGAGCACGATCGACTTGCCGAATTCCAGGCGAAAGGCGGAATGGCCGAACCAGGTGAGCTTCATCGTGCATCTCCTCATGCAAACAGGACTTCGCGCCCTCGAAGCAGTATAGAGGCCGCGCCTGAGGGCTCAACGCGCCGGGGAGGAAAAGCTGCATGGCGATCGTCGAACTTGCCGATATCCGCGCTCATGTCGCCAAGGGCCGGCGCGCCATGGGCATCGACCTCGGCACCAAGACGATCGGGCTCGCCCTTTCGGACGTGAACTGGACGATCGCGACCCCGCTGGAGACGATCCGGCGCGTGAAGTTCACGCCGGATGTGGCCGCCCTTCTCGACCTCGCGGCCCGGCACGATGTCGGCGCGCTCGTCGTCGGCCTGCCGAAAAACATGGACGGCAGCGAAGGGCCGCGCGCCCAGTCGACCCGGGCCTTCGTGCGCAACCTGATGCCGAAGACCGCCCTGCCTGTCGTCTTCTGGGACGAGCGGCTGTCGACCGCGGCCGTGACGCGCACGCTGATCGAGGCCGACGCCTCGCGCGCGCGCCGCGCCGAGCTGGTCGACAAGATGGCTGCCGCCTTCATCCTGCAGGGCGCGCTCGACCGGCTCGGCTATGGCGAGCTGTCCGAAGGCTGACTTTGCAGGATCAGCGCAGGTCGACCGGCCGGGGCAGCATTTCCGTGATCTGGACGCCGATGCGATTGCCGTTGATCACCACCTGCCCGCGTGCGATCGGCATGTCGTTGGCCAGGATCTGGACCTCGTCGTCCTCGGTGGCGTCGAGCTCGATGATGGCTCCGCGCGCCATGCGCAACATCTGATGGATCGGCATTTTGGTCGTTCCGAGCACCACGGATATGTCGAGCGGGACGGTTTCGATTTGCGCCATGAATGCACCGGTCTTAAGTGGAGCTGAAGAGACCACGAACATGGTGAACGAGTGGTAAATACGCGCGAGGATCTGGTCGACACGCTCCATCCCCAAGGAGCGGCCGCGCCGGTTGAATGGCTGATCGCGCCGCGGCAGGTCGCCTATGGCGAGGCGCTGGCCGGCATGGAGAGCCAGGTCCAGGCGATCGCCGAAGGCCGCGGCGCGGAGCGCGTCTGGCTCCTCGAACATCCCCCGCTCTATACGGCCGGCACCAGCGCCCGCGGCCGCGGCGTGATCGACGCGCGCTTTCCGGTCTTCGAAGCCGGGCGCGGCGGCCAGATGACCTACCACGGCCCCGGCCAGCGGGTCGCCTATGTCATGCTCGACCTCAACCGGCGCAAGCGCGACCTGCGCGTCTTCGTCGCCGCGCTGGAAGCCTGGATCATCGCGACGCTCGCCGCCTTCAACATTCGCGGCGAGCGGCGCGAGGACCGCGTCGGGGTCTGGGTGCGCAGGCCCGACAAGGGCCAAGGCTACGAGGACAAGATCGCCGCCATCGGCATCCGGGTGCGCCGCTGGGTGACGCTGCACGGCATTTCCCTGAACGTCGAGCCGGAGCTGGACCATTTCGGCGGCATCGTCGCCTGCGGCATCGAGGATCCGCGCTACGGCGTGACCAGTCTCGTCGACCTCGGCCTGCCGGTGACCATGGAAGAGGTCGACATGGTGCTGAAGAAGACCTTCATCGCGCAGTTCGGGCCGGTGGCGGGCAGCGAATAGCGAGCAGGGCATGAAGCGTCCGGCGGCGCCTCACCCCTGCCCCTCTTCGCTGTTCGCCATTCGCTATTCCCCACTCACCGGCAGGCTGCGCTTGTGGGCGCTGGCGCGATAGGTCTGGAGGATGCGTGCGCGGGCGGTCTCGCTCACCGGCTTGCCCTCGAGGAAATCGTCGATCTCCTCGTAGGTCACGCCATAGGCTTCCTCGTCAGGCTTCAGCGGCGCGTTGGTTTCGAGGTCGGCGGTCGGCACCTTGAACACCAGCTCGCGCGGCGCGCCGAGATGGGCGGCAAGCGCCCGCACGCGGCGCTTGTTGAGCCCGGCGAGCGGCAGGAGGTCGGCGGCGCCGTCGCCGAACTTGGTGAAGAAGCCCATGACCGCCTCGGCGGCGTGGTCGGTGCCGATGACGATGCCGCGCACTGCCCCGGCCAGGCCGAACTGGGCGATCATGCGCTGGCGCGCCTTGATGTTGCCGTGATGGAAATCGACCCGGGCCGCGTCCACCAGGTCGCCGGCGCTGCGCATCAGCTCGGCCATCATGGCATCGGCCGCCGGCTTGATGTCGACCGTCACGACGCGGTCCGGTGCGATGGTCGCAAGGCAGTTCTGGGCATCGGCCTCGTCGGCCTGCACGCCATAGGGCAGACGCATCGCGAAGAAGCGGGCATCCCGGCCCTCCCCGCGCAGCCGCTTCACGGCCGTCTGGGCCAGCAGCCCGGCGGTCAGCGAATCGACGCCGCCGCTGATGCCCAGCACATAGGCGCCAGCCCCCGACGTCTTGAGATAATCGGCGAGGAAGGCCGTGCGCCGTTCGGCCTCGGTCGCGGCATCGAAGGTTTCCGGCACGACGATGTCGGGGGTGAGCGGCTGGGGCATGGCGTCCTTGCATTCCCACGTTCAGATGGTCCAATGGCGCACCGGATGAAGGCGTTCCGCAGCGTCGGCGCTCCCCGTGCCGGCGGACCATACCATCTCGAACAAGGGACGAAAGGCGCGGCGCCGAATGGCGGTTGCGCAGCGGAGACCGGACATGATCGCCGAGGATCCCTTCGATCTCGCGCGCTTCAGGAGCGCGCAGGAGCCCGTCTTCGACACGGCGCTCGCCGAACTGCGCGCAGGCGCCAAGCGCAGCCATTGGATCTGGTTCGTCTTCCCGCAGCTTCGCGGGCTCGGCCGCTCGCCGACGGCGCACCATTACGGTCTCGCATCGCTCGCGGAAGCGCGCGCCTATCTGACCGAACCGGTCCTGGCGCAGCGCCTGCGCTGCGCCACCGAAGCTGTCCTCGGCGTCGAAGGCCGCTCTGCGCACGACATATTCGGTTCGCCCGACGATCTGAAATTCAGGTCCTCGATGACCCTCTTCCGGCAGGCGGCCGGTCCGGCCGGCCAATTGTTCCAGCAGGCGCTCGACCGCTATTTCGACGGCGAAGCGGACGAAGCGACGATCGCCCTGCTGCAACGCTGAGGCCTCGCCCGATGCCGGTGTGCCCCACCTGGGCATCGGGCGAAGAGCGGCATCGCGGCAAGCGCCTGCCCGCCTATTTGGCGATGCTGAGCACCGGGCTCGTTTCCTTGTCCGAGGTCATCACGACGAGCAGGCTCGATACAAGCTCGGCCTTCTTGTCGTCGGACATGGCCAGCGTCTCCTTGCCGTCGAAATGCTTGATGACGTCGTCGATGATGGCGAGCGCGTTCTCGACCATGTAGCGGCGGGCCTGGAAGATCGCGACGGCCTGCTGGCGCTTGAGCATGGCGACCGCGATCTCCGCGGCATAGGCCAGGTGGCTGAGACGGGTCTCCTCGATGACGATGCCGGCGACCGACAGCTTGGCCTGCAGGGCTTCCTGCAGCTTGGCGGCGATCTCGTCGATATTGCCGCGCAGGGAAATCTCGGTCTCGGAATCATAGGGATAGTGCGCGGCCAGGGTGCGGATCGCGATGTCGCTCTGATTGGCGACGAAGGTGCGATAATTGTCGACGTTGAACGTCGCCTGCGCCGCATCGGCGACCCGCCAGACCACCACCGCGCCGATCTCGATCGGATTGCCGTTGCGGTCGTTCACCTTCAGCTCGTTGGTGGCGAAATTGATCAGCTTCAACGGAACGGCGGTCTTGCTGCTGAACGGAATGGTGTAGAGAAAGCCGCTCTGGCGCAGCGTGCCCATATAGCGGCCGAAAAAGGTGATGACGCGCGCCTCGTTCGGCTGGATCACGGTGAAGCCGCTGGCCAGCAGAATGCCGATCACCGCGATGGGCCCGGCCAACGGCCAGAACAGGACGCCCGCGACTGCCAGCAGCGCCAGCCAGCCCAGCAGAAATACGAAGCCGCTCATGGCCCAGGCGTCACGGTCGGTAATCGTCTGCATGATCATCGCTCCGTTGGGTTCGCCGGCTGCCCGGGATGTCGATCCCGGCCCTCGACCGGATTCCAGCACACATGACGTTACGTCATGTGTGCTGCTTTTTCAAACCGTCGGCCGGATTTCGAACCCCTGCTGCTGCGCACCCTCGTTCCACGCGCCGGCTTCGGCCGGCCGCCGGTCGATGCGGTCGACCTTGGCGCCGAGCGGCCCGTTCATCGCAGCGACGGCGACGGCCTCGACCGCCGCCGCCTCGCCTGCCAGCACGGCCTCGACCGTCTCGTCCAGGCGATTGCGCACCCAGCCCGACACGCCGCGGGCCTCGGCTTGACGGCGCAGCCACTGGCGGTAGCCGACCCCCTGGACCCGGCCGGAAATGATCAGGTGGACGACCATGGCAGCTTCGCCTCCCGCTCCTTCAGCAGTGCCTCGGCATGGGTGATGAAGTCGCGGTGAACCGGCACAGCATCGCGCGTCACCGACAGGAGGAGCTGGTAGACCATGTTCGAGCCGTGCAGGAAGCCGAGCTCCACCGCCGACAGGTAGAACTCCCACATCCGGGCGAAACGCTCACCCTGCATGGCAACGACCTTGTCGCGCACGGCCTCGAAATTCTCGCGCCAGGCCTTGATGGTCCAATAATAGTGCAGGCGCAGCACCTCGCAGTCGTCGACCCACAGACCGGTGCGCTCGGTCGAGGCGAAGACTTCCGACAGCGCCGGCACATAGCCGCCGGGGAAGATGTATTTGCGGATGAAAGGCGCGGTCGTGCCGGGCGGCGACATGCGGCCGATGGCATGGATCATGGCATAGCCGCCATCGTTGAGCAGCCGCCGGACGGTCGAGAAATAGTCGTCGAAATGGGCAACGCCCACATGTTCCATCATGCCGACCGAGACGATCCGGTCGAACCGGCCCGCGAGCTCCCGATAGTCCTTCTCGAAGAAGGTGACACGGTCGGCGACACCGGCCTGGGCCACCCTGTCCTTCGACGCGGCGAGCTGGTCCGGCGAGACGTTGATCGCGGTGACGTGCACGTCGCAGACCGCCGCGAGATAGGTCGCCAGCCCACCCCAGCCGGAGCCGATCTCGGCGACCGTCATGCCCGGCTCCAGCCGCAGCTTGGCCGCGATATGGCGCATCTTGGCGATCTGCGCATCCTTCAGCGGCGTCTCCGGTCGCTCGAAATAGGCGCAGGAATAGCTCATCGTCTCGTCGAGCCAGAGCTCGTAGAAGGCTCTCGGATGGTCGTAGTGGCTCGAGACGTTCGACGCCGCCTGGCCGAGCTTGTTCGACTGCTGCCGGCGCTTCACGGCCCGCCAGACCTTGCGCAGCGCCTGCTGAACCGGATGCGAGCCGAGCCCCGAGCGGTTGACCGAGAACAGCATGAGCAGGTCGAAGACCTTGCCGCCGTTCTCGATCGTCAGCCGGCCGTCCATATAGGCCTCGGCCGAGGCAAGCTCGGGGTTGAAGAACAATTCGCGCTGGACCTTGCCGTCGTGCAGCTTCACCGTCACGTCCGGCCCGTTCTCGCCGGAACCGAAGCTTTCCCGGCTGCCGTCATGGTGCAGCACGGTGAGCCGGCCGTTGCGGACGAAGCGGGACAGAAGATGGGCGAGCATGCTCATGTCGGACCTCGGTGAGCGTCCCGGAACCGGAATGGCCAAGACGCGCGATGACACGTGCCCGGGCGAATTCCCGCGTGAGCGGGCGCCAGGAGCTGATTGACGCCGGCATCAGCTTCGGTTCGCCATTCGCGCGCCGCCTGAACCAGGCGGGGAGCCGCGAATGCCGGATGAACATGACACCGGCCCGGAGAGCGGCGCAGGCAACGACAAGGAAACTCGAAACGATGCGCCGGCGGAAGACCCGCGATATAGCCTGCCCGGCGGCCGGAAGCGAGTGCGGCACAGCGTGAAGCGGCCGCCATGCGCCAAATCAGCTTGCGCGCCCGGGCGCGTCGTGATGCAAGACCGCCTTCCCGCCCCGGCCCGAGCCCCATGTCCCTCGTCATTGCCAGTCTTGCCCCGGTCTTTCTGATCATCGTGCTCGGCGCGCTGTTGCGCGCGCAGAACCTGATGGACACGGGCGGCTGGAACGGACTCGAACGGGCGACCTACTACGTGTTCTTCCCGGCGGTCATCATCATGACGCTGGCCAAGGCGGATCTGACGCGCGTGCCGGTGGTCGAGGTCGGCGTGGCGCTGATCGGCGCGATCCTCGCCATGGCCGCGCTGCTTCTCGCGCTGCGGCCTCTGCTCGCCCGCCTGTTCGGCATGAGCGACACGTCCTTCACCTCGGTGTTCCAGGGGGCGACGCGCTGGAATTCCTTCGTCGCCATCGCGACCGCCGGTGCGCTGCATGCGAGCGTTGGCCTGACGCTCACGGCGATCGCGGTCGCCGCGATGATCCCTCTGCTCAACGTGCTCGCGGTCATCATGCTGCAGCGCTATGCGCAGGGCCGGCCGATCGTGCTTGGGCCGACGCTGAAGACGCTGATCGCCAATCCGTTCATCTGGTCCTCGGCGATCGGCATCGCGATCAATGCGCTCGGCCTGCAGCTGCCGCTGATTCTCGTCCGCTTCGGCGACATTCTCGGCCAGGCCGCGCTCGGCGCCGGACTGCTGCTCGTCGGCGCCGGGCTCGACGTCAAGGCGGCATTCCGGCCGCGCGGCCTGACGTGGCTCTGCTGCGCGCTGAAGCTCGTGCTGATGCCGACCATGGTCGGCTCGGTCTGCATCGCGCTCGGCGTCTCCGGCGTGCCGCTGCAGGTCGCCGTGCTTTGCGCCGCCATGCCGACCGCCTCGGGATCCTATATCCTCGCCCGCCACATGGGCGGCGATGCGCCGCTGATGGCGGAGATCCTGACCGTGCAGACGCTGCTCGCCGTCGTCACCATTCCGCTCGCGCTCAACCTGGTGAGTTGACGCCGTGGCGGCACGAAAAAGGGCGCGGTCTTGCGACCGCGCCCTCCGATTGCCGGCGGGCCGTCCGCCCGGCCGCGCCGATCAATCGTAATATTCCATGTTGCTGCCCGGCGTGTAGAAGTTGCGGGCCGGACGCTCGTAATAGACCCGCGGCGGCGGGGCTTCGTCGTAATAGTAGGCGCGCGGCGGCGCGGTATAGTAGCCGCCGCCATAATAGCGGCGCGGCGGATAATAGGTTTCCTCGTAGCGCCGGTTGTTCTCCGCGGCGATCGCGGCACCAGCGGCAAGGCCGATGATGCCGAGCGCGATGCCGGCGCCGACGGCCGCGCCGTTGCCGCCATGGTGATGATGGCGACGATAATATTGGGCGGATGCCGGCGTGATGCTGGTCGCGACACCGGCGGCCACCACAAGACCGGCCACCGTGGCCTTCAGGCCTCGCGATTTGAAAGCTTGGGTCAGCATTGTCATGCCCCTTTCTGGTCGCCGGAAGCTCCGTGGCGCCTCGCGCCTCGACTTCGAACTTCCTGATCGAACCTTGGGGCAGAGACTAGAAGGGGCGGCTTGAACCCCGCCTGAATGGACGGTGACCATATCGTGGCGCCGCCATGAACGGGCGTTCAGCTTGATTGCCGGCCCGCGCGAGAGCCTAACCCACCGCCACGGGTACCGCCGAGATGACGACGAAGGCCTGGGCCAGCGGATATTCGTCGGTGATCGTCAAATGGATGACCGCGCGGTGGCCTGGCGGGGTCATGGCCTCGAGCCGCGCCTGCGCGCCATTGGTCAGCTCCATGGTCGGCTGCCCCGAGGGCAGATTGGCAACCCCCATGTCGCGCCAGAAGACGCCGCTGCGGATGCCGGTGCCGAGCGCCTTGGCGCAAGCCTCCTTGGCGGCGAAACGCTTGGCATAGGTCGACGCCCGGTGCGCCCGGCCTTCCGCGCGCGCCCGCTCGCGCTCGGTGAACAGGCGGTGCGTGAACCGCTCGCCATGGCGTTCGATCGACTTCTCGATCCGCCTGATGTCGCAGAGATCGGAGCCGATGCCGAGGATCATCGCCTGCGCCTCCGCGTCGCGAGCACGGTCAGCACGATACCGCCGATCGTGATGGCCAGTCCGAGCAGCACCAGAGGAATGCGCTCCCGCGGCGGGTCGTCGAGCACGATCACGTCGTCGCAGGTCGCGCCGACCACCAGCCGCAGGTTTTCAAACACCGGCTTGCCGTCCGGCGCGTGGCGGTATTGCGGCAGGTCGATGCGGCAGTCCTGCACCATGGGGCCGATGCGCCGCTCGAAGGCGTAAGCCGGCACGGAGACCGTGTCGCGCGAGGAATGGGTGACGACCGAGGACACCCAGCGCGCATTCACCGCCTCGCTCGCATCGGCGCGCCAGTAGTGGACGAGCGGCCAGAGATTGGGCGCCAGCACGACGAGGCCGAGCACCACGACGAACAGCCCGACGATCATGCGCGTGCGCGACGGCGGAAGCTCCGGCGTCTGGAAGGTCAAGCCTTGGCTCCCTGGATGCCGCGCGAACCCGGCTTCACCGCCGGCAGGACCGCGAGCTCCGGCGGCAGGTCGTCGGCGGGAAAGTCCGGCACATGCCAGGACAGCAGCGAAACCATGGGCACGCCGACATCGACCTTGCCGCCGGACCGGTCGACCAGCACCGCCGCGCCGACGGTGACGCCGGCATGACCGGTGATCGCCTCCAGGCACTCGCGCGTCGAAAGGCCGGTCGTGACGATATCCTCGACCACCAGAACGCGCGCGCCGGCGGGAATCTCGAAGCCGCGGCGCAGCTTGAAGCGGCCGTCCTCGCGCTCGACGAAGATCGCCTTGGCGCCGAGCTGCCGGGCGGTCTCGTAGCCGGGAACGATGCCGCCGACGGCGGGCGAGACGACATAGTCGATCTTGCCGAAGGTCGCCCTCACCTTGTCGGCCAGCGCGGCGCAGAGCCGCGCCGTGCGCTCCGGATCCTGGAAGACGAACATCTTCTGCAGGAAGACCGGGCTGCGCCGCCCCGAGGACAGGATGAAATGGCCTTCGAGCAGAGCGCCGGCGGCGCGGAATTCGGCGAGCACGTCGTCAGGTGTCATGGGTGTCTCGGTTCGTGTTGGAATCCCGTGCCCTTCGTCAGACATCGCATCATGACAGCCACGACGCGAAGACCGGCCCGAAGACCACGCTCAAACCGCAATCATCGCCGGCCGACATGCGCTGCAGCGCGCTCGGCCGTGCTTCGAGCCTCGCCTTCGGCTCGCATCTCAGGATGAGGAAGCTGGAGACTGGCACCGCGCGCATTCGCGCTCCCGACGGCGCCCCGCCCGATCTGCGACCAGACTGATGCAATGCCCAACATTCCTCATCCTGAGATGCGAGCGCAGCGAGCTTCGCAGGACGGCGAGCCTCGTTGCCATGCACCTTTCCGAGATGATCACGACATTGGCGGATCAACGCCGAACCAACCCGTCTGTCAACCTCGCAGCCGATCATTCTGACGGCGCCTCGTGGCGCGGGCCCATTTTGGCGTTTGCGGCTACTCGAAGACCCGCAGCGCATCCGCCGCCATCGGCAGGCTCTTGATGCCGCCGATAATGGCGTTGAGGTGCTTCAGGTCCCAGACCTCGACGTCGATCATCACGTCGGTGTAGTCGGCGGTTTTGCGCTGCATGCGCAGATTGTCGATATTGCCGTCATTGTCCGCGATCACCTGGGTGATGCGGGCGAGCGAGCCCGGCTCGTTCCGCGATTTCACCGCGATGCGCACGGGATAGCGCGACGGCTTGTTCTCGTCGATGTCCCAGCGAACGTCGAGCCAGCGCTCCGGCTCGTTGTCGTAGGCCGCGAGCGCCGGCGACTGGATCGGATAGATGGTGATGCCCTCGCCCGGTGTCATGATGCCGACAATGCGGTCGCCCGGCACGGCGCCGCCGTCGGCGGCGAAGCGCACCGGCAGGTCGAAATTGATGCCGCGGATCGGAATCGCGCCCTCGGTCTCCGGCACCTGGAACTTCAGCGAATCGGCACCGCCCACGCCAAACCAGCCCTCGCCAGGCTTCGGGCCGAGCGGCACGGTGCCCTTGAAGTCGGGGTGGACCGCCTTCAGGACATCATCGGGCGGGATCTCGTCGCGCCCCACCGCCCAGTAGACGTCCTCGACGGAGGCCCGCGCGAGGCGCTTCAGGCCGGGCTTGATCAGTTCGTCCGAAAACGGCTTGCCCGCCCGGGTGAACAGGTTCTGCACGATGCGCCGGCCAAGCTCGAGATATTGCGCGCGGGTCGCGGCGCGCGTCGCGCGGCGGATCGCCGAACGGGCCCGGCCGGTGACCACGATGCTCTCCCAGGCCGGCGACGGCGTCGCGTTGGGATCGGTGATGATCTCGACCTCGTCGCCGTTCTGCAGCTCGGTGACCAGCGGTCGCTCGACGCCGTTGATGCGCGCGCGGGAGCAGTGATTGCCGATGTCGGTGTGCACGGCATAGGCGAAGTCGATGCAGATCGCCTTGCGCGGCAGGGCGATCAGCCGGCCCTTCGGGGTGAAGCAATAGACCTGGTCGGAGAACAGCTCGAGCTTGGTATGTTCGAGGAATTCTTCCGGATTGGAGCCGTGGGCGAGCGTCTCCACCGTGTAGCGCAGCCAGGCATAGGCCCGGCTTTCATTCTCGAAGGTCGAAAGCTCCGCGCCGTCCTTGTAGAGCGCATGGGCGGCGATGCCGTATTCGGCGACCTCGTGCATGGCGCGAGTGCGGATCTGCATCTCCACGCGCTGGCTGCCCGGCCCGATCACGGTGGTGTGGATCGAGCGGTAGTCATTGGCTTTCGGCGTGGAGATATAGTCCTTGAACCGCTGCGGCACGGCCGGCCAGGTGGTATGGATGACGCCCACCGCGCGATAGCAGTCGGCGAGGCACTCGACGATCACCCGGAAGCCGACAATGTCGGAGAGCTGCTCGAAGGAGACCGATTTGCGCTCCATCTTGCGATAGATCGAATAGGGCCGCTTCTCGCGGCCCGAGACCTCGGCGGCGATGCCCTCGCCGGCGAGCTTGCCGGTGAGCTGCGTCTCGATCTCGGCGATCGCCTTGGCATTGGCCTCGCGCTGGCGTTCCAGCCTGGCCGTCAAGGCGGCATGGGCTTCCGGATTGATCTGGCGGAACGACAGGTCCTCCAGCTCCTCGCGCATGTCGTGCATGCCCATGCGGCCGGCGAGCGGGGCATAGATGTCGAGGGTTTCCTGGGCGATCCGGTCGCGCTTGGCCGCCGGCACATAGTGCAGCGTGCGCATGTTGTGCAGCCGGTCGGCAAGCTTGACCAGGAGGACGCGCACGTCGGAGGTGATGGCGAGCAGCAGCTTGCGCAGGTTCTCCGCCTGCACCGCCTGCTTGGAGACGAGATCGAGCTTCTTCAGCTTGGTCAGCCCGTCGACGAGATCGGCAATGTTCTCGCCGAATTTCTCGCGGATGTCCTCCTTGGTCGCCGCCGTGTCCTCAATCGTATCGTGCAGCAGTGCCGCGACGATGGTGGCATCGTCCAGCTTCAGATCGGTGAGGATGGCGGCGACTTCCAGCGGATGCGAGAAGTAGGGATCGCCGGAGGCCCGCTTCTGGCTGCCATGGGCGAGCATGGCATAGACATAGGCGCGATCCAGCAGGGCCTCGTCGGTCTGCGGGTTGTAGCGCTTGACGCGGTCCACCAGCTCGTATTGCCGCATCATGGACGGTTATCTGCCTCTGCGAGTGTCGCCGCGGCGGAAAACCGCCCCCGGCTAACGGATATCATTGCTCAGCCCTGATCACACAAGGCAAAGGCTAAAAAAGCCGGAATCAGGGCAGGTTTGCGCGCTCATCCCGTCTTTCCTTGTCCGTCACCGCCCGATATCGGCCATGTGAACGCACCATGGAAACAACCGCCGCGGCACCAGGCAGCGCCGGAGGCCCGGAGGCCGCCGGTGCGGCGCACGCAAAAAAGGCGGCCACCGGCCGCCTTTGGCATTCTCCAACCCGTGAAGCGGACGGCTCACATGCCGTCGTCCTCGTCGGTGTCCTCCGGCGGCTTCAGGCCTTCGAGGCCGCGCAGCAGGTCCTCCTCGCTCATGCGGTCGAGGGCGACGTCGTCGTCGCGGTCGCCGCCGCCCGAAGCGATCATCGGCACCGCATCCGGCTCGGGCTCGTCGACCTCGACATATTTCTGCAGCGAGTGGATCAGGTCTTCCTTCAGATCCTCCGGCGACACGGTCGCGTCAGCGATCTCGCGCAGCGCCACGACCGGGTTCTTGTCGCGGTCGCGATCCACGGTCAGCGGCGCGCCGGCGGCGAGCATGCGCGCGCGATGGCTGGAGAGCAGCACCAGCTCGAACCGATTGTCGACCTTTTCAATGCAATCTTCGACGGTGACGCGAGCCATCGGTTATCCTTGTTCGGGCGCCTCGCGGCTGAGGCGGATGTCCGGAAAGCTGGGCTATATAACCGGCGAAGGCTGCGGATACAAGCCTTTGCCCGCGGATGCGGCCAGCCTCGCCCCCTCTCCAGGCGCCGCACCCGCCGCCATGGCCGCCCGGCGCGAATCGGCGCCGTGCGGACCGGTCCTCCTGCATCATCCGCCGCCGGCGCGTTCCGCCGATTCGGCGCCGCCAGCCCATGCATGGTCCATTCCAGCCTTTTCGGCCGGTCCGGAAGCTCGGAGAAGTCGAAATTCGCCGCCGCATAGCCGTGGATTGTGACAGCAGCGTCTTGCCGCCGTTACGCTGCATGTTAAACTCATTCCAGATTTGGCGAACACTTGCCACATCGTGTGTTGTCGACCCCACATTGCCGTCGCGCGGCTCGCTTTTGCTATGGATCACCTGCCCCGCGCCGCATTGCCTGAAGGACCCGATCCATGTCGAGCGGACAAGAACGCATCGCACTCTTCATCGATGGCGCCAATCTCTATGCAACGGCAAAGACGATCGGGTTCGATATCGATTACAAACGTTTGCTGAAAGAGTTTCAGAGCCGAGGCTATTTACTTCGTGCCTACTATTACACTGCTCTTGTCGAGGATCAGGAATATTCCTCGATCCGGCCGCTGATCGACTGGCTCGACTACAACGGCTTTACCGTCATCACCAAGACCGCCAAGGAATTCACCGATTCCATGGGACGCCGGAAGGTGAAGGGCAACATGGACATCGAGCTGGCGGTCGATGCCATGGAACTGGCGCCGCGAGTCGACCATATCGTGCTGTTCTCCGGCGACGGCGATTTCCGCTCGCTGGTCGAGGCGCTGCAGCGGCGCGGCGTCAAGGTTTCGGTGGTTTCGACCGTCTCCGTGCAGCCGGCCATGATCGCCGACGAGTTGCGCCGGCAGGCCGACGAGTTCATCGATCTCGCCCATCTCATGCCGCGCGTCGGCCGCGACCCTTCGGAGCGCAGCCAACGCCAGGCGGCACAGGACGTTCCCGGCTTCGTGCGCGACCGGCCGCGGCCGGCCCGGCCGGTGGCCTCCACCAGCCCGGTCTCGACCGGCCCCGACGACGATTTCGCCGACCGCTGACCGATGACCGCATCGCTCGCTTCCGGGCCGGGCCGCGACTGCCCGCTCTGCCCGCGCCTCGTCGCATTCCGCGAAAAGCAGCGCGCCGCCCATCCCGACTGGCACAATGCGCCGGTGCCCTCGTTCGGCACCGACGATTCGCGCCTGCTGATCGTCGGGCTCGCCCCCGGCCTGCAAGGCGCCAACAAGACCGGCCGCCCGTTCACGGGCGACTGGGCCGGCGACCTGCTCTACGAGACGCTGCTTCATTTCGGCCTGGCCAGCGGCGTCTATGACGAGCGGCCGGACGACGGGCTGACGCTGATCGATACCCGCATCACCAATGCGGTGCGCTGCGTACCGCCCGAGAACAAGCCGACGTCGGCGGAAATCACCACCTGCCGGGCGTTCCTGTCGGCGACTGTCGCCGCCATGCCCCGCCTGAAGGCGATCGTCGCGCTCGGCCGGATCGGCCACGACAGCGTGGTGCGGGCACTCGGGGAGAAACTGGCGCGCGCGCCTTTCGGCCACGGCGCGACGCACCGGATCGGCCGGATCACCCTGTTCGACAGCTATCATTGCTCCCGCTACAACACCAATACGGGCGTGCTGACACCGGACATGTTCCGAGCGGTCTTCGCCGCCGTGCGGTCTCATCTCGACGGCGCCTGACACGCCACCACCCGCAAGGGCTGTAGAACGGCGCGCGCTCCCGCGCCGTTGAACCTTTCGATCCGATGCCACGACCCACTGCCGGAGCCGCCGCGGGCGGCCGCCGTCGGCCGGCCTTGCCGTGCCCCTGAGGGAAAGTGCATGGCCATGCTAAGCGACCTGAAGCGCCTCCTGCGTGTCGCAATCTTCGCCGCCGCGGCGATCGGCACGGTTTTCTGGCTCGGCACCGCCGCGCGCGTCATGGCGATGCCGGTCGGCCATCGCGACGGCCTGGAGACCGTCGGCGTGCTGCTCGCGACCGCCTATTTTCTCGGCCTCGTCGTGCCGATCCTGGTTCTCGGCATTCTGGGCCGCTGCCTCATCGTCGGCACGCTGCTGGCGGCCATCGTGATCGGACTGGCCGTCGACACCATCTGGCCATGGTTCCCCTGGACGCTGTTCCCACAAAGCTGATCGTCGCGACGATTGCCGTTGCGTGAAGGCGGCGACCGCGTCAGGCTCGGTCCTGCCGCGGACCGCTGTCTGGCCTGCGGTTCGATTCCGGCGGTTGCATCCGATCGACATCAAACGCCCAAGGAGACGCAGGAACCTCGGGAGGCGCCGGCTTCGCTCCACACCCGGCGCGGTCTCGGAATGGACCCTCGCAGACCCGTCCGGCGTTGCACGGACAAGGTGCACCCATTCGCATCACCACGCCCGGCCGCCCCGGCGCCGGCCCAACCATCACGGGAGAGCTCATCGATGAACCGCCGTCACGCCCTGAAGATGTTCGGCACCGCCGCGCTCGGCGCCGCCCTGCCGGTCGCTGCCCGCCAGCGGGTGTTCGCCCAGGCGGCGAGCGGCCCCTTCACGCTGGCGCCGATCGGCTACGCCTATGAGGCCCTCGAGCCGCATATCGACGCGCAGACCATGACCATCCACCACCAGCGCCACCACGGCGCCTATGTCAGCAATCTCAACGCGCTGGCCGGCCAGTATCCGGCCCTGAAACCCGATGCCATCGAAACCGTCCTGCGCAACCTTCAGGCGGCACCCGACGCCGTGCGCACCGGCATCCGCAACAATCTCGGCGGCCATTGGAACCATGTGCATTTCTGGGACATCATGACGCCCGGCGGCGCCAAGGAACCGGGGACGGAGCTCGCGACTGCGATCAATGGCGCCTTCGGCGATTTCGGCCAGTTCCGCCAGCGTCTCAATGCCGCGGCCGGCGGCCGGTTCGGCTCAGGCTGGGCCTGGCTCGTCGTCGACAAGGACCGCAAGCTCGCCGTCGTCTCGACCGCCAACCAGGACAATCCGCTGATGGACGGCGCCAATGGCGTCGTGCTCGGCGTCGATGTCTGGGAACACGCCTATTATCTGAAATACCAGAACCGGCGTGCGGACTATGTCACGGCCTGGTGGAACACGGTGAACTGGACCAGGGCCGGCGCCAATTACCAACGGGCCATGACCTGACCCACCGAATGACGGCCGGTGGTCGCCGGCGGCGTCCGCGCCGCCGGTGAAGCGACATCAACTGCGCCGTGCAAGATGCTGTCGCATCGGGATATTCCGAACGATCGGACCCGCTCAGCCGCGCTCGCGCATGATCCGCGCCTGATCGCGCTGCCAGTCACGCTTCTTCTCGGTCTCGCGCTTGTCGTGCAGCTTCTTGCCGCGCGCGAGCGCGATCTGCAGCTTGGCCCGGCCCTTCTCGTTGAAATAGAGCTTGAGCGGCACGACCGTCATGCCCTCCCGCTGCACGCCGCCGATCAGCTTGGCGATCTCGCGCTTGTGCAGCAGCAGGCGGCGCGGCCGCCTCGGCTCGTGGTTGAAGCGGTTCGCCTGCAGATATTCCGGGATGTTGCAGTTGAACAGGAAGAACTCCTCGCCGGAGGGACCGGCATAGCTCTCCCCGATCGTCGCCTTGGAGGCGCGCAACGACTTGACCTCGGTGCCGGTCAGTTGAAGCCCGGCCTCGAAGGTCTCGATGATCTCGTAATCGTAGCGGCCGCGCCTGTTGTCGGCGATCAGCTTGATGTTGGGATCCTGTTTCGATGCCATCAGTTCAGCAGGCCGGCATGGACAAGCGCCGAGCGCAGCGTTTCCCGCGTGCCTGCCGTCACCGGCACCATGGGCAGCCGCGTCTCATCCGACATGCGTCCGAGCATGGCGAGCGCCGCCTTGGAGGGCGCAGGATTGGGCTCGACGAACAGCGCCTGATGCAGCGGGAACAGCTTGTCCTGCAGCTTCAGCGCCGTCTTGTAATCGCCTGCGAGGCAGGCGTTCTGGAAATCCGCGCAAAGGCGCGGCGCGACATTGGCCGTCACGGAGATGCAGCCGTGGCCGCCATGGGCCATGTGGGCGAGCGCGGTGCCATCCTCGCCCGAAAGCTGAATGAAGTCCTCGCCGCAGGCCTGGCGCTGGGCCGAGACCCGATCGAGCTTGGCGGTGGCATCCTTGACGCCGACGATGTTCTTGATCTTGGCCAGCCGCGCCATGGTCTCGACCGACATGTCGACCACCGAGCGTGGCGGGATGTTGTAGATCAGGATCGGCAGCGTGGTCGCTTCGGCGATCGCCTTGAAATGCTGGTAGAGCCCTTCCTGGTTCGGCTTGTTGTAGTAGGGCGTGACATGAAGGAGGCCCTGGGCGCCAACCTTCTCGGCGTGCTGGGAGAACTCGATCGCATCGATCGTGTTGTTCGAACCGGCGCCGGCAATGACCGGCACGCGGCCGCGCGCCTCCTCGATGGCCCAGACGATGACCTGCTTGTGCTCGTCATGGGTCAGGGTCGGGCTCTCGCCCGTGGTGCCGACCGGCACGATGCCGTGCGAACCTTCCGCGATCACCCAGTTCACATGGGCCCGAAACGCTTTCTCGTCGAGTTTGCCATTCGAGAACGGCGTGACGAGAGCGGGAATCGACCCCTTGAACAGAGTGGTGGACATGAAACGTTCTCCCGAACGTGGCAGCGTTGGAACGGCCGAGCGCGATGCGCCGAGCCCATGACAGGCGCACAAAGCCTTGTGACGGCTTCGCCGTCAAGCGAAACGGCTCCGCAAAGCGCCGTAGAAATACACAAACGCCGCGTAAAGATCCCATGCTGAATCGCGCGGGCGTGCATCGCCTCATCATATGGGCGCTCCGGCCACCTGACGCGAGGCCTGCAGGCGCCTGACAGCCGCGACGAAATGGCCGAGCGCGGCCGATCCGCCGTCGCGCCGCCAGACGAGGTGCAGCGGCGCGACCAGGAGCGGCGTGTCGGACAGGGGGAGATAGACGATCCCTTCGGTCTCCAGGCGCCGCATCGAGGCGGGAATGATCGAGACGCCGAGGCCCGCCGCCACCAGCGAGAGCACCGAGGGGAGCCGCGCGGCCTCCTGGCCGATGCGCGGGCTGAAGCCGGCGGCGCTGCAGGCCGCGATGATGGCATCATAGAGCCCAGGGCCGCTCGGCCGCCGGTAGAGAACGAAGGTCTCCTCGCTGAGATCGGTGAGGCGGACCGCCCCACCCGCCGCCGCCAGTCTGTGCTTGACGGGCACCGCGGCGAGCATCGGCTCCTCCATCAGCGCCTCGATGGCGAGGCCGGGCCGGCGTCCGACCGCGGCGCGCACGAAGGCTGCGTCGAGCCGGCCGGCCGCCAGCGCTTCGGTGAGTTCCAGTGAGCCGCCCTCCTCCAGCGCCAGCGACACGCCCGGCACCGCCCCGCCGAAGGTCCTGATCGCCGCCAGAACGAAGGGGTGAAAGGCGGCGGAGCCGGTGAAGCCGACGGCGAGCCGGCCGCTCTCGCCGCGGGCGATCCGGCGACAGGTCTCGACCGCCTGCTCGACGGCCCCAAGGATTGTCCGCGCGTCGTCCAGGAGCGACCGTCCGCTCTCGGTCAGCCGCATGCCGCGTGGCAGCCGCTCGAACAGGCGGACGCCGATCGCCGCCTCGATCGCCTGGATCTGCTGGCTGAGTGGCGGCTGCTGCATGCCGAGCCGCTCGGCGGCGCGGGTGACATGGCCCTCCTCGGCGACGGCCACGAAATAGCGGAGCTGACGCAGGTCGAGATGATTCATATCCATTCCATATGGATTTTGCCTTCAGCATATATTGGACGAGATGATGACGTGAAACTAGGTCAGGGCCACAGGGCTCCGGCAGCAGCGTGACGGACGCGCCTGTCCCCGGAGTTCCGCCATGACCACGACGACAGCGACGGACGAGGCCGACCCGCCCGGCCTCAGGGCCCTCTTCCTCGGCTTTCTCGAACTCGGCCTGACGGGTTTCGGCGGCGTTCTGCCGCTCGCCCGCGCGATGATCGTGGAACAGCGCCGATGGCTGTCGGCCGAGGAGTTCACCGACCTCCTGGGCCTGTGCCAGTTCCTGCCCGGCGGCAACATCATCAACCTCTCGGTTGCGATCGGCCTCAAGTTCCACGGCGCGCGGGGCGCATTCGTCGCGCTCGTCGGCCTCATCGCCTTTCCGACCGCCATCGTGATCGGCCTCGGTGCGATCTACGCCCAGGTCCAGGCGGATCCGAACATCCGGCACATGTTTTCCGGGCTCGCCGCGGCCGCCGCCGGCCTGCTTGTCTCGATGGCCGCAAAGATCGCCGTGCCGATCTTCAGGCGGCCAGAAGGACTTGCCATCGCAGCCCTCTGCTTCGTCGCGATCGCCGTGCTGCGCCTGCCGTTGCTGCCGACCATGCTGACGCTCGCGCCGCTCAGCATTCTGCTCACCTGGCTCGTCGCGCGCCGCGCCGCCGGAAAGGCCTGAGCCATGCCTCCCGTTCTGGTCGCCCTCTTCCTGATCTTCACCGAACTGTCGCTGCTCGCCTTTGGCGGCGGCAATACGATCCTGCCGGAAATGCAGCGCCACGTGGTCGACATTCAGCACTGGATGACGGCACGGGAATTTTCCACGCTGTTCGCGCTCGCCCAGGCGGCCCCCGGCCCGAACATGATGATCGTGCCGCTGATCGGCTGGCACGTCGCCGGCTGGTCCGGACTGCTCGTCGCCTCGGTCGCGAAATTCGGCCCGTCGTCGCTGGTCACCGCCCTCGCCATGGGACTCTGGCGCCGGTTCAAGGACCGCCCGTGGCGCCGCATCGTGCAGGCCGGGCTGGTGCCGATGACCGTCGGCCTCGTCTCCGCCAGCGCCGTCCTGATCGCCGAGGCCTCGGACGGCGAATGGGCCCTGGTCGCCGTCACGCTCGCCGTCGCGGCCGTTACCTACCGGACGCGGCTCCATCCGCTCTGGGCGCTCACGGCCGGCGCCCTGACCGGCTGGGCCGTTCTCGGCCCGATCTGAGGCGGCCGACGTCCGATCGTTAGCGCCCGCTTAACCACGCCCATCGATTACCCCTCGCCGCGTTCAACACTCGCTAAGGAAAACAAACGACAAACGGTGGTTCAGGGGCCGCATTCTGTCCGGACGGTGCGGCCGTTCCGTATTGCGTATCAGGACGGATTCATGGCGCCGCTCGCTGTCTTCCTTCCCCGTTTGGGCCTGCTCACCGGCGTCGCTCTCGGCGCGCTGCTCATCGCCACTCCCGCCCTGCCCCAGGCAAGCGATGGCGACATGCCCCAGCATCTCCTGGAAGCCCAGGCCGCGGAACAGGCCGCCGACGACGAGCCAGCCGAGGCGGCGCAGCAGCCGATCGTCGAAGCTCGCGCCAGCGGGCCAGCGGTGACCGGCTCGATCGGACAGAGCGAGCGTTCCTGGCGCCCGCAGGGCGATGGCGGCGGCCAGGTCGACGTCGCGGCGCTCGGCCGGGTGATCGCCGCAGCCAAGGCCGGCCGGGTCGAGCAGGCCACGGCCGGACGCAACGCCCTGACCGACCCGGTATCGCGCGCAGTCGCCGAGTGGGCGATCCTCCGGTCCAACGAGAACCTGCCTTTCGCGCGGCTCGCCGCCTTCGTCGAGACCAATCCGGGCTTTCCGGCCTCGCAGCGCATTCGCGCCCGCGCCGAAGCCGCCCTGCTCGAACAGAATATCGACGGCGCGACCGTGCGCGGCTTCTATGCGCGCCGCCAGCCGAGCTCGGCCAAAGGCAAGATCGCGCTCGCCATCGCCTTGCGGCGGGCCGGCGACAATGCGCGCGCCGTGCAGCTCGCCCGCGACATCTGGCGTCGCGACGACATGTCCGCTGATGTCGAGCGCACGCTGCTCTCCGCCTTCGGCTCGGTGCTCGGCGCGGCCGACCACAAGTCCCGCCTCGACCACATGCTCTATGCGGGCAAGGACGGCACGGCCCTGCGCGCGGCCCAGCACCTCGGCGCCGGCCAGCTCGCGCTCGCACGCGCCTTCCTGGCGGTCAATGCGCGCCGCTCGAACGGCGGGGCGTTGCTCGCGCGCGTGCCCGGCTCGCTGCATGCCGACCCGGTCTATCTGCTCGCCCGCGCCCAGTGGCTGCGGCGCGAGGACCGAGCCCGCGAGGCGGCGGCCATCCTGATCGCCGCGCCGCGCGATCCGGCTGTGCTGATCAGCCCGGAGAGCTGGTGGACCGAGCGGCGCGTCATGGTGCGCAAGCTGCTGGACGCCGGCGACGCCCGCACCGCCTACCGGGTCGCCTCCGGCCATTCGGTGCGCCGCGGCGTCGCCCGGGTCGAAGCGGAATTCCATTGCGGCTGGCTTGCCCTGCGCTTCCTGAACGATCCCGGCACTGCGCTGCGCCATTTCCAGGCCGGACGCCAGGCCGCCACCACGCCCATGTCGCAGTCCCGCGCCGACTATTGGAGCGGCCGTGCCTTCGAGGCGCTCGGCCGCCAGGCCGAGGCGCGGCGTGCCTATGAGGCCGCCGCCCGGCATTCCTCGCATTATTACGGCCAGCTCGCGCGCGCCAAGCTCGGCCTGAGCGATCTGCCGATCCGCCGGCCGGCCGAAGCAAGCCCGGTGGCCGGTCCGTCGGCGCGCGCGCTGCGCATGCTCTATCAGGTCGGCGAAAAGGACCTCGCCCGGGCGATCCTCGCCGATCTCGGCCTGCGCGCCATGGATACCGGCCAGCTCCACGCCGCCGCCGAGGTCGCCGCCCGTGCCGGCGACGCCAAGGGCGTCCTGATCCTCGGCAAGCTCGCCAACAATCGCGGCCTGCCCTTCGACATCCACGCCTTCCCGACGATCGGGATCCCGAACTATGCCCATGTCGGCCCGCAGGTCGACCGCGCCGTGGTCTATGCCATCGCCCGCCAGGAATCGACCTTCGATCCGCGCGCCGTGAGCCATGCCGGCGCCCGCGGCCTGCTGCAGCTCATGCCCGCGACGGCGCGCGCGACGGCGCGCAGCTACGGCCTCGCCTATGACCAGGGCCGGCTGATCAGCGACCCCGCCTACAATGCCCGCATCGGCGCGGCCCATCTCGGCGATCTCGTCGCCGAGTTCAACGGCAGCTACGTCATGACCTTCGCCGCCTACAATGCCGGCCGTGGACGAGTGCGCCAATGGGTCGAAGCCTATGGCGACCCGCGCGATCCGCGCGTCGATCCAATCGACTGGGTCGAGCGCATCCCGTTCACCGAAACGCGCAACTATGTGCAGCGGGTGATGGAGAACGTGCAGGTCTACCGCGCCCGGCTCGGCGGCGGTTCGAGCCTCAGGATCGAGGCCGACCTGCGCCGCGGCCGCGCCAATTGAGCCGCCAGGTCAGCCGGCGGCCCCCGCCGGCTCCATCGCCACGGCCACCAGCCAGCGCCTGACGACCTTCTCGTCGGCCGCGCTGAGGCCGCGCACGAGCTGCTCCTCGATCGCCCGGACCTGGCCGCGGCAGCGCGCCAGCAGGGCCTCGCCGGATGGCGACAATGCGAGCTCCTGGATCCGGCCGTGTATGGGATGGGCCGTGCGCGTCACCGCGCCGGCGCGTTTCAGATTGCCGACGATGACGCTGACCGTCTGCGGCGTGAGCAGCGTCAGCCGGGCGATGTCGGCATTCGACAGACCCGGATAGGCGGCGATCATGGTCATGACCAGAAACTGGGGCGGCGTCGTGTCGAGCCCGGCCAGCGCCCGTTCCATGCGCAGCCTGTGCATGCCGTGGGCCTGCCGCAGGAGATAACCGAGATAGCCCTCCTCGCCCCGCTTGCCTTCGCCGATGTCAGGTGCCTTGCCCGGCCGCGGTTTGCGCATAATATTCGAACTCTTATATCTTGTTCGTGCACTGATATTATGCACAGGCCGTTGCGGCAATCCAGATGCGAAGGAGCCGTCCCATGTCCGCTTCGCGGCCCACCTGACCCAGGCAGCCTATTCCGCCGTCGTGCCCAAAGCTACGCCGCGCTCCGGGCGCCGAATGCCGAGCCGGGCGAGCTCGGCCTCGATCCCGCGATCGTCGAGCTCGTCCGGATCCGTGCCTCGCAGATCAATGGCTGTGCCCATTCCGTTCAGCACCATCTGAAGGAAGCCCGGCGCATCCGCTGCGCAAGGCAGCCGCCCTCACCTGGACGGAGGCCCTCACCGACCGTCCCGGTCCAGGCGCGACGGACGAGGCCTATCGCGCCCTCGGCGCGGCCTTCAGCGCCACCGGGATCGCCGCCCTGGTGATCGGCACGATCGGCCGGCTCGACCGCGTCGATGCGTTTTGCCGTCGCCGTGCCCGAGGTGGCATGGCGCCGGCCCGGGTCAGGCGAGCGTGAGCCGCTTCGGCGGTTCGCTCGCCACGACCGGGTCCATGGCCTCGACCAGCTTGATGAAGGACGGGCCCGGCAGCGGCGGCGCGAAGACGTAACCTTGGGCGCTGCGCACGCCGCGCCGACGCAGCGCTTCGACCTGGGCGAAGGTTTCGACGCCCTCCGCCACCACTTCCATGTTCAGATGGGCCGCAAGATCGATCAGGCTGTCGACGATGGCCGTCGACTGCCGCTCCGCACCGAGCGCGTCGATGAAGAGCTTGTCGATCTTCATGACGTCGACGCCGAGCTTCAGCAGATAGCTCATGCCGCCATGGCCGGTGCCGACATCGTCGAGCGCGACCCGCACGCCCATCGCCTGGAAGCGCGCGATGATGGCGCGGGCGGTATCCGCATCCTCGAGCGGATCGCGTTCGGTGACCTCGAGCACGACCTGCGACAGCGTGACGCCGGGACCGCCGAAAATCGCGGCGACGTCGGTCACGATGCGGTCGTTCTTGAAATGGGCGGCGCACAGGTTGAAGCCGCATTTCAGCTTCGGGCGCGCATCGTAGGTCGGCCCGAGCTCGACGGCGGCCTGGCGCATGAGCGCAAGGGTCAGCGGGAAGATGAAGCCGGAGCGCTCCGCATGATCGATGAAGGCGCCGGGCGCGATGATGCTGCCGTCGGGCTTGCGCCAGCGCACCAGCACCTCGCAACCGAGAATGCGGCCGGTGTCGAGATCAAGGATCGGCTGGTAATGCGGCACGAACTCGCCGCGCTCGAGGGCGCTGCGCATTTCCGCCAGCGGGTCGGCCCGCCGGCGCGCAACGAGCACGATGAAGGCGGCCATGAGCAGGCCGATCACCGCGGCGACGGCTGTTGCCAGGGCGACGACCCAGCTTCGCGCGTTGCGCCAGTCGGCCCGCGAGGCGCTGGTGACGACGGCCACCGGCAGGCGCTGCGAGACATGTTCGAGCCGGGCGTCGAAGGCGCCCTCCGGCCCCCAGTCGCGCGGCACGAGCAGGGTCGAGCGGTCGCTCAGCCGGATCTCGACCGCCAGCCTGTCGCCCGGGGCGCTCATCTCCTGGAACGGCGCGAACAGGCTGGCCGCCACCAGCCCGCCGAACATGGAGCGGTCGCCTTCCCGCCAGACGATGCGCAGTGCGCGCCCTTCCGAGCCGAAGGCGACGACCGAGCCGACCAGAATGCGCGGATCGCGCGTCGGCAGCAGGTCGGACAACGGAGAGATGCGGACAAGCTCGCCGATATTGTTGCACAGGACCGAGCCGTCCGAGGCAAGCACGGCCACTTCCTTCAGGACGGGCGAGCCGAAGGTGAGCACGCGCAGCGCCTCGCGGTCCCGGAGGTTGCAGCCGTCGGCGCGGCGCAGGGCCGCTTCCTTGAGGGTCGCGACCGACCGGTCGACGGCGCTTTCGACCCGCTGCAGCACGATCCGCGCCGTGCGCTGCAGGTGTACGCCGAGCGCGTGGTCGACATAGGCGCTGGAGCCGAAATAGACGGCAACAGGCAGGGTTATCGCGACGGCGACCGCCGCGATCCAAACCAAGCACTTTGCCCCCGCACCTGCCCTCAAGGTCCCCACCGATCACAGCCGAAGCCGCCGACACCAGGCAGGATCGCATGATACCGGCGCAATCTAGGGGGCGCCTCTTAACGCACTGTTGATCGGCGATCGATTTCAACCCTCGCGGGTACGCGCCGCCTCCTGGGCCTCGACCACGGCGAAGGCGGTCATGTTGACGACACCCCGTGCGGTCACCGACGAGGTCAGGATATGCGCGGGCTTCGCCGGGCCGACCAGGATCGGGCCGACCGGCAGCGCGTCGGCCAGCACCTTGATCACCTGGAACGCGGTATTGGCGGCCGCGATGTTCGGCATGATCAGCACGTTGGCGACGCCGGTCAGCCTGGACTGCGGCAGGATGCGCTCGCGCAGGTCCGGCACGAGCGCCGTATCCGCGTGCATTTCGCCGTCGACCTCCAGGCCCGGCGCGCGCTGCCAGATCAGCTCGACCGCCTTTCTCAGGGTCTCGGCGTCGCGGTCGTCGTGACTGCCGAAATCGGAATGACAGACCAGCGCGATCTTCGGCTCGATGCCGAAGCGGCGCACATGTTCGGCCGCGATCACCGTCATATTGGCGATCTGCTCGGCGGTCGGCTGGTGGTTGACCTGCGTGTCGGCGATGAACAGCGGCCCCTTCGATGTGATCAGCAGCGCCAGCGCGGCCAGGGTTTCGCAGTCCGAGCCGAGGCCGATGACCTGCCGGATGTGGCGCAGATGCGTATTGTAACGGCCCTCGACGCCGCAGATCATGGCATCGACGTCACCGCGCGCCAGAGCGACCGCGGCGATCGCCGAGTTCGAGGTGCGGATGATCGTGCGGGCCGCGTCCATCGAGACGCCGCGCCGGCCGACCCGCTCGTGATAGGCCGAGACATAGTCGCGATAGCGCGGATCGGACTGCGGATCGATCAGCTCGAAATCCTTGCCCGGACGGATCGACAGGCCGAACCGTTCGAGCCGCTGCTCGACGACGGCCGGCCGGCCGATCAGCACCGGCATGGCCAGGCCTTCCTCGATCACCACCTGCGCGGCGCGCAGGATCCGCTCGTCCTCGCCCTCGGCATAGATGACACGCTTGGGCTCTTCGCGCGCCTTGCCGAACACCGGCTTCATGAGCAGGCCCGAGCGGAACACGAAGCGGTTCAATTGGTGGGCATAGGCATCGAAATCAGCGATCGGCCGGCTGGCGACGCCGGTTTCCATGGCGGCCTTCGCCACCGCCGGCGCGATGCGCAGGATGAGGCGCGGATCGAAGGGCGAGGGAATGAGGTTGCCGGCGCCGAAGGTCGCGACCTCGCCGCCATAGGCCTTGGCGACGACGTCCGACGGGGTTTCGCGCGCCAATGCCGCGATGGCACGCACCGCGGCGAGCTTCATCGCCTCGTTGATCGCGGTCGCGCCGCAATCGAGCGCGCCGCGGAAGATGTAGGGGAAGCACAGGACGTTGTTGACCTGATTGGGGAAATCCGACCGGCCGGTGCAGATCATCGCATCGGGCCGGGCTTCGCGCGCGACGTCGGGCATGATCTCGGGATTGGGGTTGGCGAGCGCCATGATCAGCGGGCCCTTGGCCATGCGCTGAACCATTTCCGGCTTCAGCACGCCGGCGGCCGAGAGCCCAAGGAAGATGTCGGCATCGCCGATGACGTCGCCGAGGGTGCGGGCATTGGTGTCCTTGGCATAGACCTCCTTATAGGGGTCCATCAGGGCCGCCCGGCCCTTATAGACCACGCCCTCGATGTCGCAGACCCAGATGTTCTCGACCTTGGCGCCGAGCTCGACCAGGAGATTGAGGCAGGCGATGGCCGCCGCCCCTGCCCCCGAGGTGACGATCTTCACCTCCTCGATGCGCTTGCCCATCAGCGCCAGCGCATTGGTCACCGCCGCGCCAACGATGATCGCCGTGCCGTGCTGGTCGTCATGGAAGACCGGGATCGCCATGCGCTCGCGCAGGCGCCGCTCGACCTCGAAACATTCGGGCGCCTTGATGTCCTCGAGATTGATGCCGCCGAAGGTCGGCTCCAGCGCCGCCACGACATCGACGATGCGGTCGACCTCGTTGGCGTCGATCTCGATGTCGAAGACGTCGATGCCGGCGAACTTCTTGAACAGGACGGCCTTGCCCTCCATGACCGGCTTGCCGGCGAGCGGGCCGATATTGCCGAGGCCGAGCACCGCCGTGCCGTTGGAGACGACGGCGACGAGGTTGGCGCGGGCGGTCAGTTCGGCAGCCTGGCTGGGATCGGCGACGATCGCCTCGCAGGCGGCGGCGACGCCGGGCGAATAGGCGAGCGCAAGGTCGCGCTGATTGCCCAGCGGCTTTGTGGCCTGGATCTCCAGTTTACCGGGCCGGGGCAGACGGTGATAGACCAGCGCGCCGGCTTTGAGGTCTTCGGTGATTTCCTTGGACATTCGCCCCTCCAGTCCCTGCGCTCAGGCTTCCAGTGTCACGGCCCGCGACATTTGCCCGCGTCGGGCGCGGCTGCGCGCCCGTCCCGGCATACGGGCAAATGCCAGAATCAAGGAACCACTACCAACTCTTTGATTTTAAGTGGAGCTTTGAATCCGACTTTCGCCCGCCCGGCTCGACCACCCTGCGGGCTGCCGCCGCATTCGCGCCTTGTGGCCAACCTTCCGATATTCGCGCAGCCGGCGATAGGTATCGTCTTGGTTGAGGACCTTCGCCATCAGGGAAAAGACGGCGGCCCGCGCGCCGCGACCGGGCGATCGGCCGGAAATTCGCCGGACAGCCGTTGCAGACCGGGCCTGAGCGGGCTATCGGGGCGGGTCTAACGGGGACAAGCCACGTGACCGACAAGCCGAAAGCCACAAACGGCCTCACCTATGCAGAGGCGGGCGTCGACATCGACGCCGGCAACCGCCTGGTCGACATGATCAAGCCGATGGTGCGGGCCACTGCCCGCCCCGGTGCCGATGCCGAGATCGGCGGCTTCGGTGGTCTGTTCGACCTGAAGGCGGCCGGTTTCAAGGATCCGGTGCTGGTCGCCGCCAATGACGGCGTCGGCACCAAGATCAAGATCGCCATCGAGGCCGACCGGCACGACACGATCGGCATCGATCTCGTCGCCATGTGCGTCAACGACCTGGTCGTCCAGGGTGCGGAACCGCTGTTCTTTCTCGACTATTTCGCCACGGGGAAGCTGGCTCCGGCCGCCGCGGCCGAAGTGGTCAAGGGCATCGCCGCGGGTTGCCGCGAGGCGGGCTGCGCGCTGATCGGCGGCGAGACCGCCGAAATGCCGGGCCTCTACGCCTCAGGCGACTACGATCTTGCCGGCTTTGCGGTCGGTGCCGCCGAGCGCGGCACGCTCCTGCCGCGTCCCGATGTCGCGAGCGGCGACATCGTGCTCGGCCTCGGCTCGTCCGGCGTGCATTCGAACGGCTATTCGCTGGTTCGCAAGATCGCCGCCGTCTCCGGGCTCGGCTGGAACGCGCCGGCTCCCTTCGCGCCGGACCGGACGCTCGGCGAAGCCCTGCTGACCCCGACGCGCATCTATGTGAAGAGCGTGCTCGCCGCCCACCGCTCGACCGGCGCAGTCAAGGCGCTGGCCCACATTACCGGCGGCGGTTTCGTCGACAATATCCCGCGCGTCCTGCCCGACGGCTTCGGCGTCGCCGTCGATCTTGCCGCCGTGCCGGTGCCCCCGGTCTTCGGCTGGCTCGCCAAGACCGGCGGCCTTGCCCAGAGCGAGATGGTGCGCACCTTCAACTGCGGCATCGGCATGGTTGTGGTCGCCGCGCCGGCCGAAGCCGAGCGCGTCGCCGCCGCCTTGACTGGCGCGGGCGAGACCGTGGTGCGGCTCGGCGAGGTCGTGCCGGCCGCCGCCGAACCGCGCGTGACCTTCACGGGAGCCCTGTCGCTGTGAGCCGCAAGCGCGTCGCCATCCTGATCTCCGGCCGCGGCTCCAACATGGCCGCGCTGATCGAGGCGGCCAAGGCCGCCGACTATCCGGCCGAGATCGCGCTGGTCCTGTCCAATGTTCCCGATGCCGGCGGGCTGGCGCGCGCCAGCGCCGAGGGGATTGCGACCGCCACCATCGATCACCGGGCGTTCGGCCGCGACCGGGAGGCTTTCGACCGGGCCATGCACGCCGAGCTTGTCCGGCACGCCATCGATATCGTCTGCCTCGCCGGCTTCATGCGCATCCTGACCCCCTGGCTGGTCGAGCAATGGCCGCATCGGATGATCAACGTCCATCCCGCCCTGCTGCCAGCCTATAAGGGCCTCGATACCCATGCCCGGGCCCTTGCCGACGGCGCGACGGTGCATGGCGCAACCGTCCATTTCGTCGTTCCCGAGCTCGATTCCGGGCCGATCATCCTGCAGGAGGAGGTGCCCGTCCTCGCCGATGACACGGCAGAGACGCTGGCAAGCCGCGTGCTCGCGGCCGAGCACCGGATCTATCCCGCCGCGCTGCGGATGATCGCAACCGACTACAAGCTCGCCTGAGGCCCGGCGCGCTCAGCCGCCGGCCAATTCCAGCGCCGTCTGCCGGTAGTCGCCGGGCGTCGTGTCATCGACCCGCCGGAACGCCCGATAGAACGTGGAGAGCGAGTCGAAACCGCAGGCAAAGGCGATGTCGGTGACCGATCGCCCGGGCGCGGCCAGAAGCTGGCGCCGGACCTCGGCAATGCGCATCGCGGTGATGGTGGCCTGACAGGTGCTGGCAGTCGGTTCGAACACGACGTGCATCTGCCTGACGGAAATGCCAAGAGCGCGGGCCAGTGTATCGACGCCAAGATCCTGCCGCGCCAGATTGTTGCGGATGAGCCTCAGCGCCGCTTTCAGGCAGGCATCGCGCACCGCCGCACGGCTCTCCGGTTCGCCGGCGCGCACCGATCCCCGCGAGAGCAGGACGAGGCGCGCGAGATGCGCGACCGACTGCTCGGCCTCACCGGTTCCCAGCGCCGCTGCCTCCTCGGCCAGCGACATGAAGGCGGCCCGCAACAGCCGGGCAAATCGACCGTCGGGCGTCAGCACCGTCGTGTGGTAGTCGCGGACCAGCCGGGCAAGCCGGCCCTTGCCCTCGAGCGGAATGCGCAGCAGGCGGACATGCATCTCGACCCCGGGCCGTTGCCGGATCGCGAAGGGCAGATCGGTATGGCTGGTCGCGATGGTGCCGACGCCGAGATAGACGCGGCCGGCCGGCGTTTCGCACCAGCCGGGACCGGCAACCAGGTGCGCGATCCGCAGGCTGTCGCTCGACACGCGGCCGATATCCGCCGCCGTGCGGGTGACGTCATAGGCGCTCGATCGGATTTCGGAAAAAAGCGCCCCGCCGACCGCGAGCGATGAGAACGCGCCCCGAAACGAGGCTTGCCGCTCGCGCTCGACATCCATGGTGACGCCAGCCAAATGCCGGCCACGCACCTCGCGCCAATGCTCGAAGCGTTCGTGGGGGCGCAATGCGTCTGTCGACCATGAGATCATGAATGCTGAAACCGGCTCGGCACCCCTCTGTCGGCCCAGCCACCCCTGCGGGCACCGGTCCCGCGCCGGTTGCCATATCGGCCACCATTTGTCTTCTCAATGCGCGCAAAGTCCGGAGGGGCCGCGAAACGCCGCCGCGGCAGGGGCGCTCACGCGCTCAAGGCCGCGGCGACCCGCATGTCCGTCGCGGTCATTCCGTGCGCCTGGCGGAAGGCGCGATAGAAGGTGGAAAGCGAATCGAAGCCGCAGTCGAAGGCGATCTCGGTGACCGGGCGGGCCGGCCTCTCGGTGAGCATGCGGCGCGCCTCGGCGAGGCGCAGGCCGAGCACGGTGCGCGAAAAGCTGAGGCCGGTCGGCTCGAACAGCAGGTGCACCTGGCGCAGCGAAATGCCGAGTTCGCCGGCGATCCGCTGCGGCGAAAGATCCGGGCGGCGCAGATCGCGCATCATGATCGCGTGGGCAGCGCCGAAAAACCCATAGCGCAGCGCCGCCCGGCTTTCGGGCGCGCCACGGCCAAGGCGGCCATGCGCCATGAGGGCAAGGCGGGCGAGGTGATCCACCGCCAAGCCGGCCCCCTCGCCCGCCCCTTCGGCGGCCGCCATGCGAAAATGACTGAAGGCCGCCGACAGCACCGCGGCAAGGCGCGGGTCGTGCGCGATGAGCGTCGAGTGCAGGCCGCGGGCCGGCCCGGCCAGATCCTCGCGCCCGGCGAGCGGTATCTTGAGGATGCGCAGATCGAAGCCGCGCGCCGTGGTCGGCTCGGTGCGATAGGGACGCTCGGTATGGCTGATCGCCAGGCGGCCGGCCGGGATGACGAATTCACCGCCGCCGCGGCTGTCGAACCAACTCGCCCCGCCCACCTGTTCGTACAGGCACAGGGCATCGCTCGGCGTGCGCGCGATGTCGGCCTCGCTGCGCGCGACGCGATAGGCCGAGGCGCGCATCTCGCTGAGCGTCGCACCGCCCGCCGCGATCGCCGCGAAGCGCCCACGGAAGCTCAGCCGCTCCTCGGAGGCGAGCGAAATGGTGACGCCGAAAAGATTGCGCGCGCGCACTTCGCACCAGTGATCGAAGCGTTCGTGTGGACGCAGCTCGTCGGTCGACCAGGAAATCATGAAATCCGGATGCGTCTGCTGCCGCCGGCGCGGGTCTGTCCGCGGCGCCCCTCGCCGGCCCCTCTGACAGCGGCGTTGTCATTGCGCGCAAAAGTAGCGGTCGGCCGGGCCGGCGGCAAGCCACCTTCCCCAAGGGGCGGGCGCCGACGGCCATGGCGCAACCTACCTTCATGGCGCAGGGCAAGCCGGGCGCGGATCGTGCGGCAGCCGAGACCGCCCGCCGGAAACGGTGCACTCTGTCCAGGACGCGGCGGAAGAACTGCCGCCGATGTCGTCCCGGGCGAGCACGGACTTCAGTCGAGCGGGCGGACCCAGGCGTGATTGTCGTGGAAGGCGGCGCCACCGAAGGGCGCGACCGCATCGGCTCCGGTCAGCATGTTGATGCCGCGGCCGTCCTCGTGGGCCGAATTGGCCCAGATCCCCTCGGCGATCAGCGTGCCCGGCCGGGTCTGCTCGGTCACCTTGGCGTGCAGGATGACCTCGCCTCGGCGGTTGCCGAGCTTGACGCGCATGCCGGTGGCGATGCCGAGCCGGTCCGCATCGGCCGGATTGATCATGACCTCCGGCCGTCCCTCGCGTTTGCGCGACGACGGCGTCTCGGTGAAGCTTGAATTCAGGTAGCTGCGCGCCGGCGAGGTCGCGAGCTTGAACGGGTGCTCGGCATCGGGCTCCTCCGTGACCGGCCAATGGTCCGGCAGGCCCGGCATCTCCTGCCAGGGGCCGAGCGGGCCGATATTGGCATAGGGCACCTCGGGCCAGTCCGGCTTGAAGCGGAACTTGCCGTCACGGTAGGCGAAGCCCCTGAGGTAGTGCGCTTCCTCGAATTTCGGCTGGACGTCGCGAAAATTGGTGGTTTCGAGCTCGGCCAGCGTGCCCCAGCCGGAATGCTGCAGGGTCCAGTCGATGATCTCACGCGGGCTCATGGCAAAGCCCTGGTGCTCCGCGCCGAGCCGGCTCGCCAGCGCCGAGATCACGTCGTGGTTCGAGCGGCACTCGTCCGGCGGCTCGATCAGCTTCAGGCCGAGCATGATGTGCTGGTGGCCGCCGCCCTGGTAGAGATCGTCATGCTCCATGAACATGGTGGCGGGCAGCACGATATCGGCCATCTTCGCCGTATCGGTCATGAACTGCTCGTGCACCGCGACGAACAGGTCGTCGCGCCGGAAGCCGGCGACCACCTTGGTCTGGTCGGGCGCGACATTGACCGGATTGGTGTTCTGGATGAACAGCGCGGTGACCGGCGGGCCGTCGCTGCCGTCGGGCCGGGCGAGCGCGGCCCGCTCGCCGGTCAGGATCGGCCCGATCCGCGACTGGTCGAGGACGCGGATCGCCGGATCACGCGCATCGAGCCCTTCGATCAGCGATTTGCGCCAGTGATAGATGGCGCCATTGTTGTGGAAGGCGCCGCCGCCCTCCACCTGCCAGGCGCCGGTGACGGCGGCGATGCAGGACGCGGCATGCATGTTGACTGCGCCGTTGCGCTGCCGGCCGAAGCCATAGCCGAGCCGGAAGAAGGTCTTCTTGTGCTGGCCCACCAGCCTGGCGAAGGCCTCGATCTCCTCGACCGAGAGGCCCGTGATCGCCGCGGCCCAGGCCGGACCGCGCGAGGTCAGATGCTGCTCGAGCTCGGCGGGCACATCGGTATAGCGCGCGAGATAGTCCCGGTCGGCATAGCCGTCGCGGAACAGGACATGCATGACCGCACAGGCGAGCGCCCCGTCCGTGCCCGGCTTCACGACGAGGCCGAGATCGGCCTGTTTCATCGTGTCGGTGCGATAGACGTCGATCACCACCACCTTGGCGCCGCGATCCTTGCGGGCCTTCATGGCGTGGGTCATGACATTGACCTGGGTGGCGACCGCATTGGTGCCCCAGATCACCACGACATCGGCGAGCGCCATTTCACGCGGATCGACGCCGGCGAGCCTGCCGGTGCCGGCAATGAAGCCGGACCAGGCCATGTTGGTGCAGATGGTGGAGAAGAAACCCGAATATTTCTTCACATGACGCAGGCGATTGATGCCGTCGCGCATGACGAGGCCCATCGTGCCGGCATAATAATAGGGCCATACCGTCTCGGAGCCGTAGCGGGCTTCGGCCTCGAGCAGCCGGGCCGCCGTGATGTCGAGCGCCTCGTCCCAGGAGATCCGCTGGAATTCGCCCGATCCCTTTGGCCCCTTGCGGATCAGCGGATGCAGCAGCCGGTCCGGGTGATGCGTGCGCTCCGCATAGCGGGCGACCTTGGCGCAGACGACGCCGGCCGTGTAGCTCTGGCGGGCGTCGCCATGGACACGGCCGATCGTCTTGCCCTCGATCACCTCAACGTCGAGCGAACAGGCCGAGGGGCAATCGTGCGGACACGTCGACTGACGGCGCTCGACCGTGAGCGGGGCATTCATCGCTAAAGCTCCTGTTGGCGCGATGCCGGCAAGCTTTAAGCGAAATCGCCCGAAACGACAAAGGCGGACCCGAAGGCCCGCCCCTGCACCATGCTTCAAAGGCCGGATCGGCTCTTGCGGGTGTCAGCCCGGCAGGATCTCGTTCTCGGAGAAGAACTGCGCGATCTCGATCTTGGCGTTTTCGGGCGAGTCCGAGCCGTGCACGGTGTTCTCGCCGACCGAGCGGGCGAACTGCTTGCGGATCGTGCCATCGGCGGCCTGGGCCGGATTGGTGGCGCCCATCACTTCGCGGTACTTGGCGATGGCGTTCTCGCCCTCGAGCACCTGCACGACCACCGGGCCGGAGGTCATGAATTCGACGAGCTCGCCGAAGAACGGCCGCTCCTTGTGCACGGCGTAGAAGCGCTGGGCTTCCTTGACCGACATCTGGATGCGCTTCTGGGCGACGATGCGCAGGCCCGCGGCCTCGATCACCGCATTGACCGCGCCGGTCAGATTGCGCTGCGTCGCATCCGGCTTCAGAATCGAAAAAGTGCGCTCGATGGCCATGGAAGAGTTCCCTGAGAAGGCTGGTCCTGGAAAGTTCGGGACGGTTGCGTTGGGTGGCGCGCTTCTAGCAGCGTGTTTACGCGCCCGCAACGTCTCGGGCGCGTTGGCGGCGGCGGGATGAACCGAACATGAAGAGGTGGATCAGAAGGCGTTCAGCGCCGCGGGCTTAGCGTCTGCGACAACGGCTGATCGATGTCGAGAGGCCGCTGCTCGGAGAACTTCGATGCGCAAGCTCGCCCTCACCGCCATCGCCGGTCTGGCTGCTCTGACGGCCGTGGCGCTCACCCCCTCCAAGGCCGACGCTCAGGTTTCGATCGGCATCGGGATCGACGCCCCGGCGCCCTATGTCCCCGCCCAGTATTACGGCGGCGGCTGGGACCGTCCCTACTACCGCCCGTACCGGCCCTACCGTCCCGGCTTCTATGGCGGCGGCTACGGTTACGGGCCGCGGCGCTGCTGGCTCGAACGCCGCTGGGTCGAGACGCCCTGGGGCCCGCGCCCGCGCGACGTCCGCATCTGCCGCTGACCGAACATCCCTATCGCGCGGATTGTGACGCCCCACCCAGTCCGCGTGAAGCTGGCCCGTCGCTTCGGTTCAACCGTTGCGGCGGGCCTTCTTCGTTTCGGCAACACGCCGGGCCTCATCGACGCCCGGCGCGGTGGATCGATCAGGCTTCGAGCGCCTTCGACTTGAAGAAGGCTCCGGCGACCGCGCCCGCGATGGTCGGCACGATCAGGAACATCCAGACCTGGGCGAGCGCGGTGCCGCCGACGAACAGGGCCGGGCCGAAGGAGCGCGACGGATTGAGCGAATTGCCCGAAACCGGCACGAAGGCGAGGTGGAGAACAGCCAGGGTCAGGCCAATGGCCAGGCCTGCCACCGGCGTCGAGCCGGCTTTCGAGGTGGCGCCAAGGATGACGACGACGAACAGGAAGGTTGCGACGAACTCCGCGATGATCGCCGAGGTCGCCGAATAGCCCGACCAGCCGGTCTGGCCGAGGCCGGCTGTCGCGACGTCGTAGCCGCCGGTCTTGCCGGACAGCGTAACGTAGAGGATCGCCGCGCCGACGATGGCGCCAAGGAACTGCGCAATGATGTAGCCGGGCACCTCCGAGGTCGGCATGCGGCCGGCGACCCACGCGCCGACGGTGACCGCCGGATTGATGTGGCAGCCCGAAACCGGACCGATGCCATAGGCCATGGCGGTGACCGCCACGCCGAAAGCCAAGCCGATCGGCAGGATCGCAAGCGGCGACAGCGGCTGCGCGCTGCCCAATGCCCCGCCAAGGCCGCCCAGGGTGATTGCGCCGCAACCGATGATCACCAAGGCTGCCGAGCCGATGAATTCGGCAAGATACTTCTTCATGGAACCGTTCATATTTGGCCCTCTCCATTGCCCGACTCAGCGTTCCGGTCAGGCAACGGCAAGCTTAGCCCGGATTCCGCCAGGAGAGAGTCAAGAAACCACGTCAGACGCCGAAATCGAACGGAAAACTACTGGCGCGCCGACGGCGAGGTGTTGATCGGCGTCGTTTCCCGCCCCAATTCCTGGCCGTCGCGCAGGAAGCGCATGGCAATGGCATTGGTGGACTGGCTGATGCCGGGGAAGTTGTAGCTGTAGCTGCGCTCGACCCGGCCGGAGCCGGCGCGGCAGCGGGAATTCTCCTCGCGCACCACGATCACCTCGACGGCGAGGGTGCGCGTCGTCACGCCCTGCGGGGTCGCGCGCACCAGCCGGGTGCAATCGTCCGGCAGCTCGGCCTTGAGCGCGAGTTGGATGACGCCGGAACGCCAGTGCGCCTCGCTCGACGTCGCCCGGACCGCCTGGGCGGCGGCAGGCGCTGCCGCCGCGCACAGGCCGAAGGCAAGGGATAGGGCGAACTTCAGTCTAGACATGGTCGCGGCTCCGTCCTGCTCGGTGTTTCCAGTGACCGGCAGCGCCGCCACGGACCATGCGGGCCGCCTGCCCCGATTCTTCTCGTCCAGGGGGCCCAAGCCTAGCACGCAGCCCCTGGTCCGTCTTGCGTGGAGCGGCTTCCTCCGCCAAAAGCACGGCCATGTTATCGATCAACGACCTGACCGTTCGCGTCGCCGGCCGCGTGCTCATCGACAAGGCCTCCGTGGCCGTGCCGAGCAATGCGCGCGTCGGCTTCCTCGGCCGGAACGGTACCGGCAAGACCACGCTGTTCAAGGTGATCACCGGCGACTACGCCGCAGACGAGGGCACCATCACCCTGCCCTCGCGGGCGCGCATCGGCGGGGTCGCGCAGGAAGCGCCAGGCGGGCCGCAGTCGCTCATCGACTTCGTGCTGGCCGCGGACAAGGAACGCTCCCGCCTCATGGCGGAGGCGGAGACGGCGGTCGACCCGAACCGCATTGCCGAGATCCAGACGCGCCTCGTCGACATCGACGCCCATTCGGCGCCGGCGCGCGCAGCGGTGATCCTGGCCGGCCTCGGCTTCGACGCCGAGGCGCAGCGCCGCCCATGCTCCGACTTCTCGGGCGGCTGGCGCATGCGCGTCGCGCTCGCGGCCGTGCTGTTCGCCGAGCCGGACCTCCTCCTGCTGGACGAACCGACCAACTATCTCGATCTCGAAGGCACGCTCTGGCTGCAGGACTATCTCGCCGCCTATCCGCACAGCGTGCTGCTAATCAGCCACGACCGCGACCTGCTGGACGCCTCCGTCGAGCACATCCTGCATCTCGACAACCAGAAGCTGACGCTCTGGCGCGGCTCGTACACGACCTTCGCCCGCTCGCGCGCGATCGAGATCGCCGTGCGCGAACGGCAGGTCAAGAAGCAGGAGGAGCGGCGGGCGAGCCTGCAGGCCTTCGTCGACCGCTTCCGCGCCAAGGCGACCAAGGCGCGGCAGGCCCAGTCGCGCCTGAAGATGCTGGAAAGGATGGAGACGGTCAGCGCGATCGTCGAAACCGAGGTCGCGCCTTTTGTCATTCCGCCGCCCGAGCGCAAGGCCTCGCCGCCGATCATCACGCTGGAGGGCGCCTCTGTCGGCTATGGCGACGACCGGCCGATCCTCCGCAAGCTCGACCTGCGCATCGACGATGACGACCGCATCGGCCTGCTCGGCGCCAACGGCAACGGCAAATCGACCTTCCTCAAGCTGATTTCCGACCGGCTGAGGCCGATGGCCGGACGCCTGGTCCGGGCCGACAAGCTGAAGATCGCCTATTTCGCGCAGCACCAACTGGACGAGCTGCGCCCGGAAGAGAGTGTCTATCAGCACCTCAGACGGCTGATGCCGGCCGATGGCGAAGCCAAGGTGCGCGCGGCCTGCGCCCGCGCCGGCTTTTCCGGCGAGCGATCCAACACCAAGGTCGCCGCCCTCTCCGGCGGCGAGAAGGCCCGGCTCCTGTTCGCGCTCGCCGTGTTCGAGGGTCCTCATCTCCTGATCCTGGACGAACCGACCAACCATCTCGACATCGACAGCCGCGCCGCTCTGGTCGAGGCGCTGAACGACTATCCCGGCGCCGTCATCATCGTCTCGCACGACCGCTACCTCCTGGAGGCGACCGTCGACAGGCTGTGGCTGGTCTCGGGTGGCACGGTCGGCCCGTTCGACGGCGATCTCGACGACTATCGCAAGCTGGTGCTGAGCGGCCCCGTCCAGCAGGACAAGCCGGGCAAGGGCACGGGCAGATCCGCCGAACAGGCGGCCGGCGGAGCGGACGCCCCCGAGGCGCGGGCGCCGAGCCGGCAGGAGATCAAGGCCATCGCCAAGAAAGTCGCCGAGATCGAGATGGCCATGCAGCGCCTGCGCGACGACATCGCGAAGATCGACCGGATCCTGGCCCAGCCCGGCTATTTCCAGGCGCAGCCGGCCAATGCCGCGGAGGCCGCTCGGGTGCGCGCCCAGAGGGCGCAGCAACTGGCCGAAGCCGAGGACGCCTGGCTTGCGGCGAGCGCGGAACTGGAGGCGGCGGGCTGACGCGCCACGCATTCTGGCACTGCCGCCATCCACCGTTATATCAACGCCTTGGACGGGTTTTCTCGCGCACCCTGGCGCAGCCCCGACATGCCTGCGATCGAAACGGACAGGCTGTCACGCCCCCAATGTCCTGACCCAGCGCGCCCGCAACCGTGCCGGGCGCTCGGGATAACGCTCCTCGAGGAAGACGGCCGCGCGCACCCGGTCGGTGCGGAAATTGCGGAAGTCCCGGCGCGTCTCGCACCAGGCGACGAGATGTCTCGCCGTGTCGAAATAGCCGATCGCCACCGGCCAGACGATGCGCTCGCTGACCCGGCCGTGCTCGTCGCCATAGGAAAGGCTGATCTTGCGTCCGGCATGGATGGCGGCACGAACCTCCGTCATGTCGATCGCATCGGGCACGGCGGCCCAGGCCGGCGGTGTCCGGCCGACCGGATCCAGCGCGTAGGCGCGCAGCGGTTCCGGGACAATGGCCGCAATCTTGGCGATCAGATCCTCCGCCGCCCGGGCCAGTTCCGGATCGCCGCGCTGGCTGACCCATTGCGCGCCGAGCGCGGCGGCCTCGACCTCCAGCGGGGACAGCATGAGCGGCGGCAGGTCGAAGCCGCCCTCGAGGACATAGCCGAGGCCCGCCTCGCCGCGGATCGGCACGCGCTGGCCGATGAGGGTTGCGATATCCCGGTAGACCGTCCGCTTGGAGGTCTCGATCTCCGCCGCGATGGCTTCGGCGGTCATCGGCTGGCGGCTGCGCCGCAGGATCTGGATGATCTGGAAAAGCCGATCGGCAGGTCTCATGAACGGCGCCCCAACGGGTTGGCGCCGCCGCAACCGACAGCGAATGGCCCTGCGGCGGCCGAGCGGGAGGTCCTAGCGCATCCGGCGGTCCCAGGCCACGACCAAGAAAACCGCCAGGACGAGGCCGGTGCTGGCCGTCGCGATCATCACCGGCGGATAGCCGAACCGGGCAATGGCCAGGCTCGCCGGCAGGGCCACGAGATAGATCGCGGCGAAAAAGGTGGCGTTGAACAGAGCGAGCGGTGTCGCCCGCGCCTCCGGCGGCACGCCGTCGCAGATCCAGGCCGAGAGCACCGGAAAGCCGATGGAATGGCCGAGGCCGAACACCGCGCCGGCGGCGATCGCCATCGGCAGGTTGGTGGCAAGCGCCGCCAGCGTCAGGCCGAGGCCAAGCACGATGCCGCCACCCGCCACCACCAGCCGGCGATCGATGGTTTCGAGCGGTCCGAGCAGGCCGAGGCGGACGACGAAGATCGACAGCGTGAAGCTCGTGAAGAAGCCGCCGATCGACAGGCCCCGCTCGAGCATGACCGGCGCCATGAAGGCGCTGACGAAACCGAACATGGCGCCGAACACGCAGGCCGCGATCATCGGCAGGACGATCCGGCCGGAAGCGAAGAGCGAGCGCATGCCGCCGACCTCTGGCGCGGCCTTTTCGATCGGGCGCAGCGTCCAGAGCAGCGGCAAGGCGACGAGTCCCGGAACCGAGCCGGCCAGAAAGAAGGCATGCGGGCCGAAGGTGTGGAACAGATATTCCGCGACCACCGGCCCGAAGGCATAGGGCAAGGGCGCCATGGCCGACAGCAGGCCGAAAAGCTGGATGAAACGGTCCTGGGTCAGCCGGGTCGTGCCGTAGGTCATGACCGGGGCATGAAACAGCGCGAAACCGGCCCCTTGAAGGATGCGCGAGGCAAATGAGCCGGCGAAGGATGCATGGGTCGCGTAAAGGCTGAGCAGGCCGAACGTGGTCAGGATCGCGCCCAGCCTGACCGTGTTGAGCAGGCCGAAACGGTTGGCGACCGCGCCGGAGAACAGGCTCGCCAGCACCAGCGGCACTCCGTAGACCCCAAGCAGAACGCCGATATCGGCGTGACTGAAGCCGGCCTCCTGCCAGACCACCGCCAGGATCACCGCCTGCTGATTGGTCATGGCGGTGAGGAAGATGATCGCCGCGAGCCGGACGAATTCGGAGCGGGCCTTCTCATCGACGAATCCCGGTGGCGTCAGCGACGCAAGACCGGTCACGCCTTCTTCTCCCAGCGGCCCGCCGCATTCTGCTGCCAGTAGGTGCAGGCATGGCCGCCCGCCTTCGCCTCGCGCCATTGCTGGCGGGCGTGGTCGACGGCATCGGGATCATTGCCGTCGAACATCAGGACCAGGCGCTCGTAGCTCGCGCCGTCCTCCGGCAGGGCGGCGCCGTCGACCAGGAAGCGGATGCTGGCCCCGTTCGGGCGATCCCGCCGCGTGGTGATCAGGATCGGTTGCAGCGCAGCATCGGCCTCGCGGTCGGTGCCGTGGGCCAGGAAGCTCTCGTCGGAATAGGTCCAGAGCAGGCTGTCGAGCGCCTCGACGCGCTCGGGCGAGGACGCCTCGACGACCACCTTCCAGCCGCGCTCGAGCGATTTCTCGAGCAGGGCCGGCAGGACCCGCTCGAGCGGCTGGTTCTGCAGGTGATAGAAGAGGACGTCGGTCACGGTCGGATCAGGGCTCGGCACCAAGGATTGCGCGCGGCATCATAACCCTTGGCGCGGCGGAGATGACCCACCGCCGCGACATGGCCCGCGGCCAAAAATGCCGCACTGCACCCAAGCCGGCGCGTCAATCCTCGTGGCGGTCGCGCACCAGCCGGTCGAGCAGGCGGACGCCCCAGCCGCCCCCCCAGGAGCGGTTGAGGTCGGACTTCACCGAATTCATCGCCGTGCCCGCGACATCCAGATGGGCCCAGGGCGTCGTGTCGACGAAGCGCTGAAGGAACTGGGCCGCGGTGATGGCGCCGGCCTGGCGGCCGCCGGTGTTCTTCATGTCGGCGAACTGGCTGTCGATCAGCTTGTCGTATTCGGCCGTCAGCGGCATGCGCCAGACCTTCTCGCCGGTCTCCAACCCGGCCTTGCCGAGGGCCGTGGCCAGCGCATCGTCGTTGGAGAACAGGCCGGCATGTTCCTGGCCGAGCGCCACCATGATGGCCCCGGTCAGGGTCGCCAGGTTGATCATGAATTTCGGCTTGAAGCGGTCCTTGGCGTACCAGAGGAGATCGGCCAGCACGAGCCGCCCTTCCGCGTCGGTATTGATGATCTCGATGGTCTGGCCGGACATGGAGGTGAGAATGTCGCCGGGCCGGTAGGCGCTGCCGTCGGGCATGTTCTCGACGAGGCCGATGAGGCCGACGGCATTGACCTTGGCCTTGCGGGCGGCGAGCGCGTGCATGAGGCCGACCACGGCTGCGGCGCCGCCCATGTCGCCCTTCATGTCCTGCATGCCCTCGCCGGGCTTGAGCGAAATGCCGCCGGTGTCGAAGCACACGCCCTTGCCGATGAAGGCGAGCGGCGCTTCGCCGTCCTTGCCGCCCTCCCACTGCATGACGACGAGCTGGCTGTCGCGGGCCGAGCCCTGGCCGACGGCGAGCAGAGCCCCCATGCCGAGCTTCTTCATCTCCTTCTCGCCGAGCACCTCCACCTCGACGCCGAGGTCGGCGAGCGCGCCGGCGCGGCGCGCGAACTCCTGCGGGTGCAGGACGTTCGGCGGCTCGTTGACGAGGTCGCGCGCCACGTCGACGCCGTCGGCCACGGCCTCGCGGGCGCGGAACGCCTTGCGGGCGGCCTTCTCGTCGGCGGTCAGAAGCGTGATCTGGCGCTTGCGCGGACCTTCCTCGTTGTCCTTCCTTTTGGTCTTGTAGCGGTCGAAAGCATAGAAGCGCAGCCGCAGGCCGAGAGCGAAGTCCGCCGCCTCCTCGGCGCTGAGAGCCCCCTCGCCCGTCTCCAGGACGACGGTCGCTTCGCCCGCGGCGTCCGGCAGCCGGCCGATCAGGCTGCCGCCGAGCTTGATGCGATCGAGTTCGCCCGCCTCGCCCGGCTTGCCGCATCCGGCCACGATGAGCCGGTCGAGACCGAGCTTGTCCGGCGCGACGATGTCGAGAAAGGAGCCGGCCTTGCCCTTGAAGCCGTCGGCCGCCGCGGCGCGCTTCAGCAGGTCACCGGCCGGGCCAAGCAGCGCGGATGCAGTCGGCCCCGGCCGCAGGTCTGAGCCGACCAGAATGACGGCAAGCCCCGAGACAGGGCTCGACAAAGGTGCGAAGGTGATCTTGAGAGTATCGGGCATGAACCACATCTGGGTGGAGTGAGAATCAAGCGCAAGCACGCCAGTTTCGCATGATATCAGGCCTGTGGCGCGGGGGAGACGCCGCGGCCGAAATCGGACGGCGTGACCTTGCGGTCGCCATGATCCGTCCTTAACCCCTCACATGAGACGTGCGCCCCCTTTCTCCCGGAGGGCGCGAGCATGGGCCGGAAATGGGATCCCTCGAGCGCTATATTTTCCGGCAGGCTGCGGTCGCCTTCCTTGGCGGCACCTTCATCCTGACGCTGGTGGTGTGGATCACCCAGGTTCTGCGCCAGCTCGACCTCGTCACCAATAGCGGCCAGACAATCGCGCTGTTCTTCCTGATGACCAGCCTCGGCATTCCCGTGCTGGTGACACTGATCGCGCCGATCTCGCTGTTCATGGCGATCCTGCAGACGCTGAACAAGCTGAACGGCGATTCCGAGCTGATCGTCATGGCGGCCGCCGGCGTATCACCGCCGCGGCTGATGCGTCCCTTCCTCATCCTGACGGTCGCGGTGTCCGTCGCGGTGGCGGCGCTGGCGCTCTACGTCACCCCCTCCTCGATCCGCTATTTCCGGCAGTTGCTGACGCAGGCCCAGGCCAACCTGCTCACCGCCATCGTCCGGCCCGGGCAGTTCACCCAGGCCGACCGCGGCCTGACCTTCCATATCCGCGACCGCGCGCCCGGCGGCGTCCTGCTCGGCATCGTCGTCTCCGACAGCCGCGATCCCGCGCTCCAGATGACCTATGTGGCCGAACGCGGCGTCATCAGCGAGCAGCCCCAGGGCACCTTCTTCGTCCTGGAGAACGGCAACCTGCAGCGGCGCGAGGTCAAGGACGGCTCGACCTCCATCGTGGTGTTCGATCGCTACGCCTTCGACCTGTCGCAGCTGACCCAGGCCGCCGAAACCATTTATAGACCTTCGGAACGCTACACCTGGGAACTGATCAATCCCAATCCTGCCGACCCGATGTTCGAGCGCTGGCAGGGGCGGTTCCGTCAAGAGCTGCACGACCGGTTCAGCGCGCCGCTCTACCCACTGGCCATGATGTTTATTGCGTTCGCCATGCTGGGACATGCTCGCACGACGCGCCAGAGCCGTGGCGCGGCGATCGCCGGCGCGATCACCGCCATGGCGGCGGTGCGCGGCATCGGCTTTGCCGTTTCCGGCATGGCCGCGACACGCGCGAGCGCGGTGCCCCTCGTCTATGCCGTGCCGCTGATCGCCATCGTCGTGTTCGGCGCCATGGCGCTCGGCTGGTTCACGCCGCGCGTGCCCGTCGCGCTCAGCAATCGCCTCAGCGACCTCTCCGACCGCATCTCGGAACGTTTCGCCAAACATTTCGCGTCCGGGGGCCAGGCATGATCGGCCGGACCTTCGCCGCCTATATGACGCGCAAGTTCACCGGCGCGGTCACCGGCACGTTCTTCGGCACGTTCGGCCTCGTGCTGATCGTCGATTTCGTCGAGCAATTGCGGCGCGTCGAGGATTCAAGCCGCGCTCCGACCCAGCTCGTCGCACTCCTGGCGCTCTACCGGGTGCCGGCCTTCATCGAGGTGGTGCTGCCCTTCGCCGTGCTGATCGGCGCGATGCTCTGCTTCCTCGGCCTGTCGCGCAAACTCGAACTGGTGGTGGCGCGCGCCGCCGGCCTCTCCGCCTGGCAGTTTCTCGCGCCGGCCCTGGTGGTCGCGGCGCTGATCGGCGTGGCCGCGGCGACCATCTACAACCCGGTCGCCTCCGACTTCCGCGAGCGCGGCCTGCAGCTCGAATCCCGGCTGTTCGGCCGCGCCTACGGCTCGGATTCGCGCAACGACTTCTGGTTGCGCCAGGCGACCGACAGCGGCCAGGTCGTGATCAATGCAGCCTCGGCGAGCGATCGAGGCCGGCGCCTCGCCGGCGTCACCGCGCTCGTCTACGGCTCCGACAATCATTTCCAGCGCCGGATCGACGCCGAGGCGGCCGACCTCAACGACGGCTACTGGCTGCTGCACAAGGTCCGGATCACCCCCGTCAACGCCGAGCCGAACAACCACGACACCTATCGCCTGCCGACGCAGCTCAGCGCCGAGCAGGTCCGGCAGGCCTTCGTGATGCCGGAGCAGGTGTCGTTCTGGGAGCTTCCACAGTTCATCGACCTCGCGCGCAAGTCAGGCCTGCCGAGCGCCAGATTCGAGCTCCAGTATCAACTTCTGCTGGCCCGCCCCCTGCTTCTGGTGGCCATGGTGCTGGTGGCTGCCGCAGCGTCCTTGCGGTTCGCGCGCCTCGGCGGCCTCGGCCGTACGATTCTTGGTGGCGTGGTCGCCGGATTTTTGCTTTACGTGGGCTCCGAACTCGCTGGGAACCTCGGGCGGTCCAATCTGGTGCCTCCCGTGCTCGCGGCGTGGTCGCCTGCATTCATCGGTGCGTTAATGGGTTTTATGGTACTTTTGAAGCAGGAGGATGGCTGATGCGTCACGCACCCAGCCAACGTCCTGTCGTGTCGACCCGAATCGCCCGATCCGCCATTCATGTGTCGGTGAGCGTGCTCGCGCTTGTCGTCGCCTGGGGCGGGTGCGCGCCTCTGCGTGCCCAGGAACAGAGCCCGGCCGAACAGCGTTTCGTCGTGCCGGATCCGACCCGTGTCGACGGCTCGCACTATTCGGCCGGCTCCACCGCCACCGCTTCCGGCAGCAACACGGTCGGCGCCGCGCTGCCATCGCCGGCCCCGACCTTCACCCAGACGTCGCGCAACGCGCAGATGCAGGTGAATGCCAACCAGCTCGTCTATGACGAGCGGACCGACCGCGTCTCGGCGCGTGGCCGGGTGCAGATCTATTATGACGGCCGGACGATCGAAGCCGATCAGGTCAGCTACGATCGGCGCACCAACCGCATGCGGGCGACCGGCAATGTCCGCATCACCGAACCGTCGGGCATCATCGCCCATGCCCAGGACCTGGAGCTCGACCAGGACTTCCGCGACGGCTTCGTCCGCTCGCTGAACATCGAGACGCCCGACCGGCGCTATATCGGCGCGGCCAATGTCACGCGCGAGGGCGGCGACGTCACCACCTTCGAGCGCGCCACCTACACGGCCTGCGACGTCTGCCGCGACGACCGGTCGCGTCCGCCGAGCTGGCAGATCAAGTCGAAACGGCTGATCCACCGGGAATCGGAGCGCACCATCTATTTCCACGACAGCCGCGTCGAGCTGTTCGGAATGCCGATCGCCTATATTCCCTACATGTCCTCGCCTGACCCGTCGGTGCGCAAGGCGACCGGCTTCCTGATGCCCAATATCGGCGGTTCGAGCCGCACCGGCCCGGGCATCGAGATCCCCTATTTCTGGAACATCGCACCGAACTACGACCTGCTGTTCTCGCCGCGCTACTACCAGCGCCAGGGCTTCATGCCGCTGGCCGAATGGCGGCACGGCTTCGAAAGCGGCGGCTATGTCATCCGTGGCGCCGGCATCTTCCAGCAGCAGCCGGGCGTGTTCAGCTATTCCGACGGCACGCCGGAAGTCGGCAACCGCAACTTCCGCGGCTATATCTCAACCTCGGGCTCGTTCCGCCTGACCGAACGCTGGTCGTTCGGCTGGGACCTGAACCTGATGTCGGACACCGCGTTCCTGCGCGACTACTCGCTGGCGCTGCCGAACCAGACCGAGGCCAATTCGCGTGTCTGGCTGCGCGGCCAGGGCGAACGCAGCTGGTTCGATCTGTCCGCGACGCGTTATGTCGGCATCACCGCCGTCGACGTCGACAACAAGGTGCTGCCGACCACCCATCCGGTGCTCGACTATTTCCGCGTGCTCGATCAGGGCGTGTTCGGCGGCGAGTTCTCCTGGCGCACCAATGTCACGAGCCTGACGCGCGAAGCGGCGGATCTGTCGATCCGGGACCCGCTGACGCCGATCACCTGCTTCTCGGCCCTGCCGAAGGCGGGGGCCAACATGCTGCTGCCGTCGAACTGCCTGGTCAATGGCATCGACGGCACCTATACGCGCGCCTCGCTGGAAGTCGCCTGGCGGCGGCGCATCATCGACGCACTCGGCCAGGTCTGGGAACCCTTCATGTCGGTGCGCGGCGACGTCGCCGCCTACCAGTTGCGCGACGGCGGCCAGGTGCTCGGCTCGTTCAACAATCTCGTCGCCGGCAGTGGCCAGACCCAGACGCGCTTCATGCCGATGGTCGGCATGACCTATCGCTACCCGTTCATCTCGGCGAACCAGTTCGGCACCACCACGATCGAACCGATCGTCCAGGTCATCGTACGGCCGAGCGAAACGCTGATCGGCCGCCTGCCCAACGAGGATTCGCAGAGCCTGGTCTTCGACGATTCCAGCCTGTTCTCGACCAACAAGTTCTCCGGCTGGGACCGGATCGAGGGCGGCGGCCGGGTCAATTATGGCCTCAACATCACGCACCGCTTCATCAACGGCTCGTTCGTCAACGTGCTGTTCGGCCAGTCGGTCAGCATTTTCGGCCTGAATTCGTTCGCCTTCGGCGCGCCGGACATTCCCGGCAATCCGCTCTACGGCACGTCTGGCTCCTATACCGGCATTCCCGTCGGCGTTTACGACATTGCCGGCACGGGCGCCAATTCCGGGCTCGACAAGCCGCGCTCCGACTATGTCGGCAGCATCACCTACCAGATGAACCGCGATTTCCGGTTCCGTGCGAGCGGCCGGTTCGACGAGCGGACCCTCGCGGTGCAGCGCGGCGAACTGGAGGCGACCGGACGGTTCGGCAATTTCGCCCTGACCGGCACCTATGCCTATCTCGCGGCCCAGCCTCTGCTCGGCTACCAGGTACCGCGCAGCAGCATTGGCGCCGCGCTGTCCTATACGGTCGCGGAGAACTGGACGGTCTATGCGGCCGCCCGCTTCGCCTTCGAACGGCAGAACGTGCTCGCCTCCTACACCAATTCGACGCCGCTCACCGAGCGGAACAAGGTGGAGGGCCTGACGCTCAGCGTGAACTATCTCGACGAGTCCATGCAGTTCGGCTTCTTCTACGCACGTGATTTCGCCGCCGCCTTCCTGACCAATGCGGGAGCGCTCGAAACGCGCGACGTGCACCGCTTCATGTTCCGCTTCAACGTGCGCACGATCGGTGATTTCACGATCTCGCAGAACGTGTCGAACTGGTTCAACCCGCCGGCGCAATGATCGGCTCGCCCTGATTGCGCCACCGTCTTGCGCGAGGGAGGGCGTTCGCACCTCCCTCATCGCTTCTTGAAGGAAGACCAGTCATGGGCCCGATGCGTCCTCTGCTCAGCCTCGCGCTCGCCACCGGTCTCAGCGCCGGTTTCGCCCTTGCCCCCTCGCCCGCCGCCGCTCAGGAAGGCCGGGTGCTGGTGACGGTGAGCGGCGTGCCGATCACCAGCTTCGACATTCCGCAGCGCCAGCGCCTGCTGCAATTGCGCGAGCATCGTTCGGTCACGGCGCAGCAGGCGCTCGAGGACTTGATCAACGACCGCATCAAATTCGCCGAGGCGCGCCGTTTCCGCGTGGAGGCGACCGAGGCGCAGGTCAACGCGGCCTATGCCCAGGTCGCCCAGCGCTCGGGCATCGATCCACGCGGCTTCGACCAGGTTCTGCGCTCCCAGGGCATCGAGCCGCGCGTCTACAAGGGCAAGCTGCGCGCGGACCTGTCATGGTCGAACATCGTCGCGGCGCGCTATGGCCGCACCATCTTCGTTACCGATACCCAGCTTGCCGATGGCCTCGCGCGCCGGCGCGCCAGTGCCGACAAGCCGATGGAGTACAATTTCCGCTCGATCATTCTCCTGGTGCCGGCGACCGCCGCGCCGGCCGTGGTCCAGCGCCGCCTCGCCGAGGCCAATGCCCTGCGCGGCCGGTTCAACAGCTGCGCCACCGATCTCGAGCAGGTGAACCGCATTCCGGATGCCGCGGTGCGCGACCAGGTCCGCCGTCTCAGCACCGACCTCAGCCCCGAATTCCGCCGCGTGCTCGACCAGACGCCGGCCGGCAAGTTGACGCCGCCGAGCCGCTCGCAGCAGGGCATCGAGCTGATCGCCATTTGCTCGAAGAGCGAAGTGCGGGCCGACGACACCGCCGCGCGCAACCAGGTGCGCGAGGAGATGACCACCACCGAGATGCAGCGCATCGCCCGCGACTATCTCGCGCGCCTCCGGCGGACCGCCGTCATCACCTATCACAACGGTGCAGGTCCCGACCGGACTGGCCGCTGATCCTCCGCCCGCCGGGCGGCGCGACCGAAACGCCTCTCGCGTCAAGCGCTCCTGGCAAGAGCTTGATTCCGCGCGTCGTTTTTAGTTCGACGTTCACGTCGAGGCGGCTATAGAGATCGGATGCGTCCCGTATGGCCATCGGCTTGCCGCCGGGGTCCCTGCGCCGCCTTCCTGTTCTTCCCGGCAGTGAACCGCCCGTCGCCGCTGCCGGACGAGACGTGAGTTTCCGGGTTCGTCATGCTGCCTCTTGCCGTCACGATGGGGGAACCGGCCGGGATCGGCCCCGATATTGCCCTGATGGCCTGGCGCGATCGCGCCGATCATGCCCTGCCGCCGTTCTACGTCCTCGGCGATCCCGGCCTGATGGAGGCGCGCGCCGCGCGGCTCGGCCTCGGCGTGCCCATCGCGGAGGTGCTGCCGGAAGAAGCGATCGACACCTTTGCCCATGGCCTGCCGGTCGTCGCGGTGGAAGGCCGCGCCGATGACCGGCCGGGCGTGCCCCGCGCCGACACGGCCGGCCTGGTCATCGAGGCGATCCGGACTGGCGTCGACCATATCCGCTCGCAGCGCGCGCGCGCCATCGTCACCAATCCGATCGCCAAGTCGGTGCTGGCGGCGGCCGGCTTCAGCCATCCCGGCCACACCGAATTCCTGGGCGAGCTGTCGCGCCCGTTCCGCGTCGGCCCGGTGCGCCCGGTCATGATGATCTGGAGCGAGGCGCTGGCGGTCGTGCCGGTGACGATCCACATGCCGCTCGCCGAGGTTGCCGGCCGGCTGACGCGCAATCTGATCGTCGAGACCGGCGCGGTGGTTGCCCATGACCTGCGGCTGAAATTCGGCATCGAGGCGCCGCGGCTCGCGGTTTGCGGGCTCAATCCCCATGCCGGCGAAAATGGCCTGATCGGCCCCGAGGACGCCGATATCGTGGCGCCGGCGGTGGCCGAGCTGAACCGCATCGGCATCCATGCCAGCGGTCCCCACCCGGCCGACACGCTGTTCCATCCCGAGGCGCGCAAGACCTATGACGTCGCGCTCGGCATGTATCACGACCAGGTGCTCGTGCCGGTGAAGACGCTCGCCTTCGACGAAGGCGTGAACGTCACGCTCGGCCTGCCGTTCCTGCGCACCTCGCCCGACCACGGCACCGCCTTTTCGCTCGCCGGCACCGGCCAGGCCCGGCCGTCGAGCCTCATCCATGCCATTGCCCTCGCCGGCCGCCTGACCACTCCGAAGGCTGCCGCCGGGCCGGTTGTGGCCGCGGTCTCCTCATGAGCGCCATCGACGACCTGCCGCCGCTACGCGAGGTCATTGCCCGCCACGGGCTCGCGCCCAAGAAGGCTCTGGGGCAGAACTTCCTTTTCGATCTCAACCTGACGAGCCGCATCGCCCGCGCCTCGGGGCCGCTCGACGGCGTGACCGTGGTCGAGGTCGGGCCCGGCCCGGGCGGCCTGACCCGTGCCCTGCTCGCCGGCGGCGCGGCGCGCGTGGTCGCCATCGAGCGGGACCAGCGCTGCCTGCCGGCGCTCGCCGAGATCTCCGCGCGCTATCCCGGCCGCCTGACCGTGATCGAGGGCGATGCCCTGGCCACCGCCATCCGGCCGTATCTCGATGACGGTCCGGCGCGGATCGTCGCCAACCTGCCCTACAACGTCGCCACACCGCTGCTGACGGGCTGGCTGTCGGTCGAGCCCTGGCCGCCCTGGTTCCAATCGCTGACGCTGATGTTCCAGAAGGAAGTCGCCCAGCGGATCGTCGCGGCCCCCGGCAGCAACGCCTATGGCCGGCTCGGCGTGCTCGCGGGCTGGCGCACCGAAGCCAAGATCGCCTTCGACGTCGGCGCGGGCGCCTTCGTCCCGCCCCCCAAGGTGACCTCGTCGGTCGTCCATCTCGTGCCGCGGACGGAACCATTGCCGGCGAACCTCAAGGCCCTCGAGCGGGTCACCGCCGCCGCCTTCGGCCAGCGCCGCAAGATGATCCGGCAAAGCCTGAAAGGCCTGGGTCGTGATCCCGCGGAGCTCATTGCCGCAGCGGGGCTGGACCCGACCGCGCGGGCCGAAACGCTGTCGATCGCCGATTTCTGCACCCTTGCCCGCCTCGTCGCGGCGTAGTGCTCGGCACGCGGCGCCGCGGTTTTCCCCGGCGAGGCGCCAAGACGCCCGCTCACCCGGGCCTGACGATGGGGCGCCATCGCGGATCAGCCCTTGCGGCTCAACACGCCGAGTTCGCCGGCCGTCAGGACAGTCTCGAGATCCCTGTCGAGCGCCGCCACCAGCGCCTCGATCTTGGGCCGGCGGCTCTGCTTCAGCCGCTCGGCGGCGAGAATGGCACGCAGGCCGGAAAAGGCCTGTTCGAGGTCGTCATTGACCAGGATGTAGTCGAAATCGCGCCAATGGGCGATCTCCTCCCGGGCCGTGGTCAGGCGGCGCAAAATCACCTTGTCCTCGTCGCTTGCCCGCCGCTTCAGCCGCGAAATCTGCTCGGCGACCGAGGGGGGCAGCAGGAAAATGGTCGCCATGTCCTCGCGGACCAGTTCGGACAGTTGCCTGACGCCGGCGACATCGATGTCGAACAGCACGTCCTTGCCGGCCGACAGCGCATCCTCCACGGCCTTGCGCGGCGTGCCGTAGAAATTGCCGTGTACCTCGGCCCATTCCAGGAGTTCGCCGGCCTCGCGCATCTGCGCGAACCGGTTCTTGTCGATGAAATGATAGTGGACGTGGTCGATCTCGTCCGGCCGGCGCGGGCGCGTCGTCACCGAGACCGAAAGCGCAATATCGGTTTCGGTCTTCAGAAGCTCGCGCGTCAGCGTCGACTTGCCAGCGCCCGACGGCGAGGTCAGGACCAGCATCAGGCCGCGGCGGGCGGTCAGGGTATCGGCCGTCGGGTGGCCCGCTTCCGTCATGGCCGTCACTCCAGATTCTGCACCTGCTCGCGGAACTGCTCGACCACCGCCTTCAGCTCAAGGCCGATGGCGGTCAGCGAGACGTCGTTCGCCTTCGAGCAGAGCGTATTGGTTTCGCGGTTGAATTCCTGCGCAAGGAAGTCGAGCTTGCGCCCGACCGGACCGCCCGCCGCCATCAGCTTCGCCGCGGCAGCGACATGGGCGTCCAGCCGGTCCAACTCCTCGCGAATGTCGACCTTGCTGGCGAGCAGCAGGGCTTCCTGATGGAGCCGGTCGGGGTCGAAGGCCTTGCCGGTGTCCATGACGGCCGCGATCTGCTCGGCCAGCCGCGCCTTGATCGCTTCCGGACGGCGGGCCGGATTGGACTCGGCCTGCTGCTTCAGCGCGGCGATTTCGGCAAGCCGCTCGTTGAGAACGGCGCCAAGCGCCGCGCCCTCGGCCCGGCGCATGGCGACGAGATCGGCCAATGCCTTGTCGAGACCGGCCAGAACGGCCGTCTGGAGCGCCATGCGCTCCTCCTCCGTCTCCTCGGGTTCGACCACGTCGACAACGCCGCGAATGCCGAGAATGCCGTCGACCGCCGGAGCGCGCACGTCGAGCCGCTCCGTGATCAGCCGCACGGCCTCCAGCACCTGGGCGAGCACGGTCTCGTTGACCTTGACCTCGCTGGCCGCCGCTTCGCGCTTCACCGAGAGGTTGGCGAACAGGCTGCCGCGCGTGACATGGCCGGCAATCTTCTGGCGTATCGCCGGCTCGGCCGCATCGAGGCCCGGCGGCAGCCGCAGCTTGACGTCGAGGCCCTTGGAATTGACCGACTTGATCTCCCAAGCCCACGCTGCCGAGCCGACGACACCGTCGGCCCGGGCAAATCCCGTCATGCTCGATAGAGCCATGAGATCCCCTCGAAAACGCCTGGCGCGCCCGGACGGATCATCCGGGGCAGCGCACGTCCATCAGGGGCTAAGGCCTTGGCCCGCCGCAGGTCAAGCGGCGACGGGCGTCAAACTGGGGATCGGCCCGGCAATATTGCCGGTCAGCGGGGCGTGGTGGCCGGGCTGGCCGCTCCCGGCGTGGCGGTCGCCGCCGCCGGGTCGGCGATCGGCCGGTCCCGGACCTGGTCGGGCTGGCCGCGCTCGCGTTCGATCCGCCGCCAGTTGGCGACGTTGCGATTGTGCTGTTCCAGCGTCTCGGCAAAGACATGGCCGCCGGTACCGTCGGCGACGAAATAGATGTCGCGGCTGCGCACGGGGTTGACCACCGCCTCCATGGCCGCCCGGCCGGGATTGGCGATGGGCGTCGGCGGCAGGCCATCGATCTGGTAGGTATTGTACGGCGTCAGCCGCTGGATCTCAGCCTGCTGGATGCCGCGCCCGAGCGTGCCGCGGCCGCCGACGAGGCCGTAGACGATGGTCGGGTCGGACTGCAGGCGCATGCGCCGGTTGAGGCGATTCACGAAAACGCCGGCGACCCGCGGCCGCTCGTCGGCACGGCCGGTCTCCTTCTCGACGATCGAGGCTAGGATGACCATCTCCTCGATCGAACGGATCGGCAGGTCCTGCTGGCGCCGCGCCCATATGGTCTGCACCGCCCGCGCCTGCAGTGCCGCCATCTGGTCGATGATCTGCTGGCGGCTGGTGCCGCGCGTGAACTTGTAGGTGTCGGGCATCAGCGAACCCTCGCGCGGGATGCGCGCGATATCCCCGACCAGAATGTCATTGTCGCGCAGCCGACCGACGATCTGTTCCGAGGTCAGCCCTTCGGGAATGGTGATCCGGTATTCGATCGCCTTGCCCTCGATGATGATGGCCATGGCCTCGGCCATCGAGACGCGCTTGGGAAAGAGATATTCGCCCCATTTCAGGTCGCCGCGCGCGCCATAGAGCTGCACCGCACCGACGAACAGCAGCGAGGACGAAATGACGCCGTTGCGCTCCAGCGTGTCGCCGATCTGGTCGGAGGTGGAGCCGCGCGGAATGAAGACGGCACGGTCCTGCTCGAGCGGCCCGGGTGATACGAAGGCATGGCGCGCATAGGAGAAACCAACGAGCCCGCCGACCAGGGCGACGAGGGCGATCGTCAGGATCAGGTTGCCGAGAACGACCCACTGGTTGCGCACATGGCGCGAGGCCGGCGGCGCCGGCGGCGGAGCCTCCGGCTCAAGCGCCGCTCGCGGCGACTTGATCGCTGGACGGGAACCGTTCTGGACCGGACCGAGCCCGGGGGAATCGTTCATCACGCTAGCTCTGACTCGACGCTGTCACATCTTGGCGCAACTGATGCGAAGCGAATGTGGCGAAAGGCAGGTGACCTGCCCGGCGGCCGCCGCCAGCGACGCACCGTACGGGATTCGGCCGCCATCGGACCCGGCCAAGTCTACCCGATTTTGCCGGCCGGCAAACCGCGCGCGGCTCCAGCGCGACAATTTGGTCAGGCGGCCGCGCGGAAGATCAGCGAGGCATTGGTGCCGCCGAAGCCGAACGAATTGGACAGCACCGTCTCGATCGGCCGCTTGCGTGCCTGGTGCGGTACGAGGTCCATCACCGTCTCGACCGAGGGATTGTCGAGATTGAGCGTCGGCGGCGCGACCTGGTCGCGGATGGCGAGGATCGAGAAGATCGCCTCCACCGCGCCAGCCGCGCCGAGCAGGTGGCCGATCGAGGACTTGGTGGAGGACATCGAGACCTTGGAGGCGGCATTGCCGACGACGCGCTCCACGGCGGCAAGCTCAATGCCGTCGGCCATGGTCGAGGTGCCGTGGGCATTGATGTAGTCGATGTCGCTGGCCGCGATGCCGGCGCGCTTGATCGCGGCCTGCATGCAGCGATAGGCGCCGTCGCCGTCCTCGGCCGGGGCGGTGATGTGGTGGGCATCGCCGGACAGTCCGTAGCCGATCACCTCGGCATAGATCTTGGCGCCCCTCGCCTTGGCGTGCTCATAGGATTCGAGCACGACGACGCCGGCGCCCTCGCCCATGACGAAGCCGTCGCGATCGCGGTCATAGGGACGCGAGGCCCTGGTCGGCTCGTCGTTGAAGGCCGTGCACAGCGCGCGGCAGGCGGCAAACCCGGCGAGCGACAGGCGGCTGACCGGCGATTCGGTGCCGCCGGCGACCATCACCTCGGCGTCGCCGAAGGCGACGAGACGCGCGGCGTCGCCAATGGCATGGGCGCCGGTCGAGCAGGCCGTGACCACGGCATGATTCGGCCCCTTGAGGCCGTGCTGGATCGAGACGTAGCCGCCGGCGAGGTTGATCAGCCGGCCCGGAATGAAGAAGGGCGAGATCCGCCGCGGGCCCTTTTCCTTGAGGATGAGGGACGCTTCGGCGATGCCGTCGATGCCGCCGATGCCGGAGCCGATCAGCACGCCCGTCGAGATCTGCTCCTCGTGCGTCTTCGGGTGCCAGCCGGCATCGTCCAGTGCCTGGGTGGCGGCGGCCATCGCGAAGATGATGAAGTCGTCGACCTTGCGCTGTTCCTTCGGCTCCATCCAGGCGTCGGGATTGAAGGTTGCATCGCTGCCGTCGCCGCGCGGGATCATGCAGGCGATCTTGGCGGCGATGTCGGACACGTCGAAATGCTCGATCCGGCGCGCGGCATTGTCACCCCGGACGAGCCTCTGCCAGGTCGTCTCGGCCCCGCATCCAAGCGGAGAGACGACACCCATGCCCGTCACCACAACCCGCCGCATCATCGTTTCACCCGTTCAACGTCCCGGTCTCCGCAACCCTTGGAACTCGCTTCACGGCCGGCCCTGCGCCGACACGAATTCCAGGATCGGGGAATCATCATAACCCATTGATATCGAGCATCGTTCCAATGTCGAAGCGCATGCCCGGCAAGACTGCCGGATCGAAGCGCTGACCGAAACCGCATCGCTCGCTCTTGAACGAAAGGCCGGAGGCGCTCCGCGCTCCCCGGCCCATCGTCGGTCGTCGTCTTGCAGTCAGCCGCCCGGCAAGATCAGGCGCTGGCGGCCTTCTCGAGGAACTTCACCGCGTCGCCGACGGTGAGAATGGTCTCGGCCGCGTCGTCGGGGATCTCCACGCCGAACTCCTCCTCGAACGCCATGACCAGCTCGACGGTATCGAGGCTGTCGGCGCCCAGGTCGTCGATGAAGCTGGCGGTCGGCACCACTTTCTCGGCGTCCACACCGAGCTGCTCCACGACGATCTTCTTAACGCGGTCAGCGATATCGCTCATCAGTTTATCCTCGTTCCATCCGACGATAAGGCACCGCCCACGATGGGACGCGGTGTGCGGCATTCAAGTTTGGTGGTGGCGGGCCGCTCCGCCGTGAATCCGGATCCTGTCGGGCAAGGCCCCCTGCCGAACCGTCTGGCTCTCTAACATAGGCCCGAAGGTTTGGCCAGCGCGACCCCGAACAGCCAAAATACGTAATTATATCATAGCCATGCCGCCGTTGACGTGCAGCGTCTGGCCAGTCACATAGGCAGCTTCTTCGGAGGCGAGATAGACAACGGCGGCCGCGATTTCCTCGGCCTTGCCGAGCCGGCCCGCCGGAACGCGCGTCAGGATGGTCTCCTTCTGCTTGTCGTTCAGCACGTCCGTCATGGCGGTTTCGATGAATCCCGGCGCGACGCAGTTGACCGTCACGTTGCGGCTCGCGACCTCCGCGGCAAGCGCCTTCGACATGCCGATCATGCCCGCCTTCGAGGCGGCATAATTGCCCTGACCGGGATTGCCCGTCACGCCGACCACCGAAGTGATCGAGATGATCCGGCCCCAGCGCTTGCGCATCATCAGCTTGGTCGCAGCCCGCGCCAGCCGGAAGCTGGCGGTCAGGTTGACGGCGATGACCTGGTCCCATTCCTCATCCTTCATCCGGATGAACAGGTTGTCGCGGGTGATGCCGGCGTTGTTCACAAGAATGTCGAGCCCGCCCATGGCTTTTTCGGCGGCCGGCACCAGCGCCTCGACCTCCTCCAGGGAGGACAGGTTGGTCGGCAGCACATGGCAGCGCCCGCCGAGTTCGGCAGCGAAGGCCTCCAGCTTCTCGCGGCGCGTGCCGGAAACGGCGAGCGTTGCGCCGCGTGCGTGCAGCGCCTTGGCGACCGCGCCGCCAATGCCGCCGGTGGCGCCGGTCACGAGAGCGGTCTTGCCGGTCAGGTCGAACATGACGATCCCCTTCCTGTCTCAGCGGGAGGCTTTGTAGGCGGCGATGTCGTCCGGCGTGCCGATGGCCGTGCCGGTCGCCCCGTCGGCGATGCGCTTGACGAGGCCGGACAGCACCTTGCCCGCGCCGATCTCGTAGAAGCTGGTGACTCCGAGGCCGGCCATGGTCGCGACGCATTCGCGCCAGCGCACCGTGCCGGTCACCTGCTCGACCAGCCGCCGGGTGATTTCGGCGGGATCGGTGATCGGCTGCGCCAGCACGTTGGCGACGACCGGCACCACCGGCGCCTTGGCCGGCACGCGGGTGAGCGCTTCGGCCATCGCGTCTGCCGCCGGCTGCATCAGCGCACAATGGAAGGGCGCGGAGACCGGCAGCGGAATGGCCCGTTTGGCGCCGCGCGCCTTGGCGAGTTCGCAGGCCCGCTCCACCGCGGCCTTGTGGCCGGAAATGACCACCTGGCCGCCGCCATTGTCGTTGGCGGCCTGGCAGACCTCGGCCCCGGCGGCTTCGGCCGCGATCTCGACCACCGCGTCGAAATCGAGGCCGAGGATCGCGGCCATGGCCCCCACGCCCACCGGCGTCGCCGCCTGCATCGCCTTGCCGCGAATGCGCAGGAGCCGCGCGGCATCGCCGATCGAGAAGCTGCCCGCAGCCGCGAGTGCCGAATATTCCCCGAGCGAATGACCGGCGACATAGGCGACGTCGCTTGCCAGGTTCAGGCCGGCCTCGGCCTCCAGAATCCGTGTCACCGCGAGCGATACCGCCATCAGCGCCGGCTGGGCGTTCTCGGTCAGCGTCAGCGTCTCGAGCGGGCCCTCGAAAACGATCGCCGAGAGCTTTTCGCCGAGCGCATCGTCGACCTCCGCGAACACCGCGCGCGCGGCCGGGAAGGTTTCGGCGAGAGCCTTGCCCATGCCAACGGCCTGGCTGCCCTGCCCCGGAAAGGTGAAAGCAACGGTCATGAACCCCTCGCGAGCCGCATCGAAGTGGCGGCGGACTCGCATCGGGTCGCGCAAGAGTCAAGCAAGCAGTCGGCTTCCGCGTTGGAAAACCCGCCGTTTCGACAAGCACTTCGCCGCGCTCTTGCGGGATGCCAGCCTGATCGAGTACGTTATATTATAACATATCGACTGGAGAGAACCGTGCCGCCTGCCGCGACCGACACCCGCCTGCCCGTGACCGTCCTTTCGGGATTTCTTGGAGCGGGTAAGACCACATTGCTCAATCATATTCTGAACAACCGCGACGGCCGCCGCATCGCCGTCATCGTCAACGACATGTCGGAGGTGAACATCGATGCCGACCTGATCCGTGGCAGCACGGACATTTCGCGCACGGACGAAAAGCTCGTCGAACTGACCAATGGCTGCATCTGCTGCACGCTGCGCGACGACCTGCTCGTCGAGGTCCGGCGGCTCGCCGAGAGCGGACGCTACGACCATCTGGTCATCGAAGGCACGGGAATCGCCGAGCCGCTGCCGATCGCGGCCACCTTTTCGTTCCGCGCCGCGAACGGCGAAGCCCTGGACGACGTGGCACGGCTCGACTGCATGGTGACCGTCGTCGACGCCGCCAATCTGCTGCGCGACTTCGGTGGCCACGACCGGCTGGCCGATCGCGGCGAAACGGCTGATGACCGCGACGAACGCACCCTCGCCGACCTGATCACCGATCAGATCGAGTTCGCCGACGTCGTGGTCGTCAACAAGGTTTCGTCAACCGGCGCAGCCGAACGGACCAAGGTGGAGACGATTGTCCGGGCGCTCAATCCCGAGGCCCATATCGTGCCGGCCGATTTCGGCCGCGTGGCGCTTGCCGAGATCCTCGACACCGGCCGGTTCGACCGGGAGCGCGCGGAAACCCACCCGCTCTGGGCCAAGGAGCTCTACGGCTTTGCGGGCCACGTGCCCGAAACCGAGGAGTATGGCATCTCCTCCTTCGTCTATCGGGCCGCCCGCCCTTTCGACCCCTTGCGCTTCGATGCCTTCCTGAAGGCGACCTGGCCGGGCCTGATCCGCGCCAAGGGCCATTTCTGGCTGGCGACGCGCCCGGACTGGTGCGGCGAGCTCTCCATCGCCGGCGCCATCTGCCGCACCTCCGCGCTCGGCTCGTGGTGGGCGGCGGTGCCGCGCACGCAATGGCCGGATCATCCCGAATGGCGCGCGATGATCGCGCGTCACTGGCATCCGGTCTACGGTGACCGGCGGCAGGAACTCGTTTTTATCGGTGCCGGGCTCGACGAGGCGGCCATGCGGGCGACCCTCGACGGCTGCCTCGTCGGCTCGGCCGCCGCAAGCCGCTTCGACCCCGCCGCACATGCCGGCCTTGCCGATCCGTTTCCGGCATGGCGGCGCGAAAACCACGCGGCATAAGCGGTTTGGCCTTGAACCTCCGCCATTTTGGCGTATAAGGCCGCCTTCGCTTCGGTCGGCCGGTGGCTGAACGGACGGCAGCTTCGCCTGCAGGTCGCCCTTTTCCGAGGGCCCCGTCGTCCGGTGTCTCCGCCTTCGAGAATTCTGTCGGGCCTGTCCAGGGCTCGAGGGGCTTCGCGCCGGGGAAGCGTCGTTTCGAACCAGGAGACAGGCCTTATGCCTCTCTATGAACATGTGTTCCTGGCCCGCCAGGACGTGACCTCGCAGCAGGCCGAAGCGCTTGCCGCGCAGTACAAGGAGGTCGTCGAGGCCCATGGCGGCTCGGTCCCCAAGACCGAGTCCTGGGGCCTGAAGTCGATCGCCTTCCGCATCCGCAAGAACCGCAAGGCTCACTACACGCTCATGAACATCGATGCGCCGCACGCTGCGATCGCGGAGATGGAGCGCCAGATGTCGATCAACGAAGACATCCTGCGCTTCATGACCGTGCGCGTCGAAACCCTGGAGGACGGCCCGTCCGCCATGCTGCAGAAGCGTGACCGCGACGACCGCGGCGAGCGTGGTTTCGGTGACCGCGGCTTCGGCGGCGGCGGCCGTGGGTTCGGCGGCGGTGACCGCAGCGGTGGTGGCGGCGGTCGCCGTTTCCGCGACCGTGACGGCAGCGATGTCGAAGCCGGCGAAACCGCCGCGACGGAGGAGTGATCATGAGCTCGGCTTCTTCCGGCGGCGCTCGCCGCCCGTTCTTCCGTCGTCGCAAGACCTGCCCCTTCTCGGGCCCGAATGCGCCGGTCATCGACTACAAGGACGTGCGCCTGCTGCAGCGCTACATTTCCGAGCGCGGCAAGATCGTGCCGTCCCGCATCACCGCGGTGTCGGCCAAGAAGCAGCGCGAACTCGCCCAGGCGATCAAGCGCGCCCGCTTCCTCGGCCTCCTGCCCTACGTGATCAAGTAATCGCGCGCAGGTGCCAAGATTTGCCGGCGGGACGCCTTCGGGCGCCCCGCCGGCGCAAGTCAAGACCGTAGATCTTTTCTGAATCGTCGGCCGGGCCTTCACGAAGCGCGCGGCTGAAGTTGGGGCCAGGCCCCCTAACCCTCGGAACCGAGCGGGACAGCTGACGATGGGACCGACCCTCGCCATTGCCTTCGGCGCCGGACTGGCGTCCGCCCTCCTGTTCGCGACACTCGCGACCGGGAACCCGCTGGCTGTCGTCCTGTTCTATTTCGCGGCGCTCCCCATGCTGATCGCCGGCCTCGGCTGGGGCCATTATGCCGGCGGCTTCGCCGCGGCGGTCGGCGCGCTCGCGCTGTCGCTGGCGCTCCGCTCGCAGTTCGGCCTGTTCTTCTTCTTCTGGATCGGCCTGCCGGCCTGGCTCCTGTCCTATCTCGCGCTGTCCGGCCAGCCGCGGCCGACGGCCGAGGACCCGGACGGTTTTGCCTGGTTTTCCCCCGGCGCGCTCCTCTCCGTCATCGGCGCGGGCGCGGTCGCCCTGACCCTGTTCGGCGTCGCGGTCCTGTTCGGTTTCGATTTTGCCGCCTACCAGGCCTCGTTGCGCGCCGCGATCGATCTGTCGCTGCGCCGGATGACGTCGGTCGACGACGAGACGCGGGCAACGCTCGTTACCTTCATGACCACCGCCGCGCCGGTGGCGGCGGCGATCGTCTGGACCTTCGTCACGACGCTCAACCTATTCATCGCCGGCCGCATCGTGCGCGCCTCGGGCCGGCTGGCCCGGCCATGGCCGGACCTGCCGTCGCTGCGTCTTCCGCGCTGGACGGCGATCGCCCTGCTGGCGGGTTGCCTCGCCTCCTTCGCGCCCGGCGCCATCGGCCATATCGGCGTCATCGTCGTGGCGGTCGGACTCGCCGTCTTCGCGCTGGCGGGCTTTGCCCTGGTCCATGATCTGAGCCGGGGATGGCCGGCCAGGACGCTGGCGCTCGGCCTGCTCTACGCCATCAGCTACATCGTCGTCTGGCCGATGATCTTCGTCGCTCTGGCTGGCCTTGCCGACGTGCTTTTCGATCTGAGGGACAAGCGCCGCGCGCCACCCTCGGCCCCCTCCAACCCGTGACATGCAACTGAACAAACAAGGAGAATGACCATGGACGTGATTCTGCTCCAGCGCGTGGCCAAGCTCGGCCAGATGGGCGAGGTCGTGAGCGTGAAGCCGGGCTATGCCCGCAACTACCTCCTGACCCAGGGCAAGGCGCTGCGCGCGACCGAAGCCAACCGCAAGAAGTTCGAGACCATGAAGGTGCAGCTCGAGGCGCACAATCTCGAGCTGAAGCGCGAAGCCGAGGCCGTTGCCGGCCAGCTCGACGGCGCCACCTACACCATCATCCGCCAGGCGGGCGAGACCGGCCAGCTCTACGGCTCGGTGTCGGCGCGTGACCTCGCCGAGGTGATCACCGCCGACGGCGTCACCGTGCAGCGCGCGATGATCCAGCTCGACACCCCGATCAAGACGATTGGCCTGCACAAGGTCACGATCGCCCTGCACCCGGAAGTCGACGCCCATGTCACGGTCAACGTCGCCCGCTCGGCCGGCGAAGCCGAGCGCCAGATCCAGGGCGAGGACCTGACCCAGCGCGCCGAGGAACCGACCTTCGAGACCTTCAATCCGGAAGACTTCCAGGACGGCGACGAGGCCGGCCAGCCGGCCGCCTGATCGATCGGGCCACGGTCCGGGGTCCGGCCGCTACCGCGGACGGACCGCCGCCTATCGACGACAACGAAAACGCCCGGCCTCCTGCGAGGCCGGGCGTTTTCCGTTGGCAGAAGCGCGCTGGCGCGGGCGCGCCCTGCTCCGCAGCGCCGCTCAGTAGCGAGCGACGATCGGCTCGACCGCGACCGGCGGCGCGCCGAAGAGATAGCTCACGCCGACGCGGACCGCATGGCTCTCGATGCGGTTGTTGATGTCGGAGGAGTTCCAGTTGATGGAGCAGCTCGCTTCGGCGAAGCAGGAGCGCGAACCGTAATTGGTGTAGCGGTATTCGAGCCGCGCCGACCAGTTGTACGAGAACTTGTGCTCGATACCGGCGCCGATGGTCCAACCGGTCCGGGTCGAGGTATACTTGACGATGTGGCCGTTGAAGCCGTGGCAATCGTCCAGAACGGTGCAAGCCTTGAAGCTGGCGAAGGCGAAGCCGCCGGTCAGGTAGAAGAGGGTGCTTTCGTGCACCCAGCCGAGGCGGGCGCGCACCGAACCCTGCCAGTTCGACGTCAGGCGCTGCTGGAACTGATTGCCGGTGCCGAAGGCCTCGTGGGAATTGTACCAGGAGGACTGGATCTGCCCCATCGGCCCTTCGAAATCGGCCTCGACGCCGAGCAGGATGCGGTTGAACAGCCGCTGATAGCCGGCATGCAGGCCGTAGCTCACGCGCGCGCCGCTGTAGTCGTAGTCGAAGGCGTAGAACAGCTGGCCGCTGCCGGAGCCGTCAGGCTGCGGCGCATTGGTATAGTTGCTGTGCGAGCCGGAATTGCGGATCGACTGCAGGCCGACCTGGCCGCCGATGTAGAAGCCGCTCCACTGATCGGCATAGACCGGTGCGGCGGCGATGACTTCGGAGCCGCGCAGCGCGGGACCGCCGAGATCGGCCGCCTTCGCGCCTTGCGATGCTAAGGCCGCCAGGGCGACCATGGGTAATGCAACACGCTTGAACATGGGAGCGCCCCTTCACGAATGAGTAACCGCTTTTGCGGATGCCCAAGGGATGGCACGGCACGGTTAACGCGAAGTTTCCGCAGCTGGTAAAAGGACGATTTCACGACGACATCTATGGGCTCTGCCGCGATTTCGTCCCAAGGACTTGCGTCACGCCGGGCTTGCTGGCGGCCCGACCTGTCAACCGAGGAAGCGCTCGACGGCCTCCTCGCTTTCCGCGCCTGTGAGAATCGGGGACACTGGGACCGGATGCGGGGCGGCCTGGAAAAGGCCGAGCGGGACCTCGGTGAAGCCTGCTAGAGACGGAACCCCCGCTCCGCGAACCGACGGTTAAGACGAAACGTGATGTCCGCCCTGCCCGCCTTGAGACCCGTTGGCGAGACCGAATCGGCGATTCGGCAGGCGCCGCACAATATGGAGGCCGAACAGGCGCTGCTCGGCGCGATCCTGGTCAACAACGAGGCCTTCTACCGGGTCGCCGACTTCCTCAATGCCAAGCACTTCTACGACCCGCTGCACCAGAAGATCTACGAGACGATCGCCTCGCTCGTGCGCAGCGGCAAGCTGGCGACCCCGATCACGGTCAAGACGTTCCTCGACCCGAGCCTCGATATCGGCGGCCTCAACCCCACTCAATATCTCGGCCGCCTTGCCGGCGAGGCCACCACCATCATCAATTCCGAGGACTATGGCCGGTCGATCTACGACCTCGCGATTCGCCGCGACCTGATCCAGATCGGCGAGACCATGGTCAACGTCGCCTATGACGCGCCGGTCGACCTGCCGCCTCGCGAACAGATCGAGGATGCCGAACGCAGCCTGTTCACGCTCGCCGAGACCGGCCGCTACGATGGCGGCTTCCAGCGCTTCACCGACGCGATCGCGCGCGCCATGGACATGGCGGGCCAAGCCTATCAGCGCGACGGCAAGCTGTCGGGCATCTCCACCGGCCTGCGCGATCTCGACAAGACGCTCGGCGGCATGCAGCCCTCCGACCTCGTCGTGCTGGCCGGCCGTCCGGCCATGGGCAAGACCTCGCTCGCCACCAATATCGCCTTCAACATCGCCAAGGCCTACCGCTTCGAGGTGGAGGCCGACGGCAATCACAAGACGACCAACGGCGGCATTGTCGGCTTCTTCTCGCTCGAAATGAGCTCCGACCAGCTCGCCACCCGTATCGTCGCCGAACAGGCCCAGATCTCGTCCTACAAGATCCGCCGCGGCGACATTCACGAGGAAGAGTTCTACCGGCTGAGCGAAGCTGCCCGCGAAATCCAGCAGACGCCCTTCTACATCGACGACACCGGCGGCCTGTCGATCTCCCAGCTCACCGCCCGCGCCCGGCGGCTCAAGCGCCAGCGCGGCCTCGACTTCCTGGTCGTCGACTACCTGCAGCTCCTGTCCGGCTCCGGCAAGAACAACCAGAACCGCGTGCAGGAGCTGACCGAGATCACCACCGGCCTGAAGGCGCTCGCCAAGGAGCTGAACGTGCCGGTCCTGGCGCTGTCGCAGCTGTCGCGCCAGGTGGAATCGCGCGACGACAAGCGCCCGCAGCTGGCGGACCTGCGCGAATCCGGCTCGATCGAGCAGGACGCCGACGCCGTGCTGTTCGTGTTCCGCGAGGAATATTATCTGCAGAGCCGCGAGCCGAAACCCGGCACCGAGGAGCATATCAAGTGGCGCGACGAGATGGCCCGGCTGCACGGCAAAGCCGAGGTGATCATCGGCAAGCAGCGTCACGGCCCGACCGGCACGGTGACCTTGCAGTTCGACGCCAATGTGACACGTTTCTCGGATCTGGCGGAAGAAGACCACCTGCCCCAGCGCCTGGAATGACATCATGACCGCAGCCTTCGCCGTGTCCGCCAAAGAAGCCGGTGCACGGCTGACCGTCGATCTCGGCGCCATCGCGCGCAACTACCGGGCGCTCGCCGCCATGACGCGCGGCGCCGAATGCGCGGCGGTGGTCAAGGCCGACGCCTATGGCACCGGCATCGAGACGACCGCGCCGGCGCTGGCCGCCGCGGGCGCGCGCACCTTTTTCGTGGCCCATGTCTCCGAGGCGCGCCGCCTGCGCGCCGTTGTGCCGGCCGCCACGATCTATGTGCTCAACGGGCTCTTCGCCGAGGCGCTCGATATCTATGCGCGGTACGATCTGCGCCCGGTGCTCGGCAGCCGCGAGGAGATCGAGCGCTTCGGCGCCTTCTGCCGGACCACCGGCCGCCGCAGCCCGGCCGCGATCCATGTCGACACCGGCATGAACCGCCTCGGGCTCGACATGGCGGAGGCGGCACTACTCGCCGAGCCCGGCCCGCAGGCGCTCGCCTTCGAGCCGGCCCTGCTGATGAGCCATCTTGCCTGCGCCGACGAACCCGGCCATCCCCTGACCGCGCGGCAGATCGACCGTTTCGCGCAGGTCCGCGGCCTGTTCCCCGGCATTGCCGGCTCGCTCGCCAATTCCGCCGGCTGCACGCTGCCGGCCACGCATCACGACCTCGCCCGGCCCGGCATCGCGCTCTATGGCGGGCGCTACCGGGCCGACCGGGCGCCGCTGGATGGGGTGGTGCAGCTCGAAGCCCCGCTCATCCGGGTTCGCGACGTGCGGGCCGGCGACACGGTCGGCTATGGCGCGACCTGGACGGCGACGCGCCCGAGCCGCATCGGCATCGTCTCCGTCGGCTATGCCGACGGCTATATCAGGGCAACCAGCGCCTCCGACGTCCGCGCCGGCGCCAGCGTGCGGGTCGCCGGCCGGGCCTGCCCCCTCGCCGGCCGCGTCTCGATGGATCTCCTGGCCATCGACCTGACCGATGCCGGCGCGGTGAAGCCGGGCGATCCGGTGACACTGATCGGCGATGGCATCGGCGTCGACGATATCGCCCAGCCCGCGGGCACGATCGGCTATGAGGTGCTGACCAGCCTTGGGCGGCGCTATCATCGCCGCTATATCCAGGACTGACGGGCGCAGCCACGGCTGCTCCCTGCCCATTGGCCGGCTTCCGCCCGTCGGGCTCCGGCATCTGGACGATACGGATTTTGCTTCGGCGGTTTCATGGCGCGCAACGTCACCACTTTCGTCTGCCAGTCCTGCGGCGCGAGCTATGGCCGCTGGCAGGGCAAATGCGAAAGCTGCGGCGCCTGGAACACCATTGCCGAGGAAAGCGTCGCCTCGGGCGTCGGCGGCGCGCCTGCCAAGGGACCGGCCAGGGCCGGCGCGGCCAAGAAGGGCCGGACCTTCGCGCTTGTCGGGCTCGACGGCGTCAACGACCAGGCCCCGCGCACCGAAACACAGGTCGGCGAGCTCGACCGCGTCTTCGGCGGTGGCCTCGTCAAGGGATCGGTGATCCTGATCGGCGGCGATCCCGGCATCGGCAAGTCGACCCTGCTGATCCAGGCCTCCGCGCGGCTCGGGCGCATGGGCCACCGGGTCGTCTACATTTCCGGCGAAGAGGCGGTCGGACAGGTGCGCCTGCGCGCCGAACGGCTGGGGCTGACGGCTTCGCCGGTCGAGCTCGCCGCCGAGACCAATGTCGAGGACATCGTCGCGACGCTGTCCGAAGGGCCGACGCCCCGTCTCGTCGTCATCGATTCCATCCAGACCATGTGGACGGACAAGGTGGAAAGCGCGCCGGGCACGGTCAGCCAGGTGCGTTCGGCCGCCCAGGTGCTGATCCGCTACGCCAAGAAGTCCGGCGCGGCGCTGATCCTCGTCGGGCATGTCACCAAGGACGGCCAGATCGCCGGTCCCCGCGTCGTCGAGCACATGGTCGACGCGGTGATGAGCTTCGAGGGCGAAGGCGGCCATCATTTCCGCATCCTGCGCGCGGTGAAGAACCGGTTCGGGCCGACCGACGAGATCGGCGTGTTCGAAATGACCGGCCGGGGACTGCGAGAAGTGCCCAATCCGTCCGAGCTGTTCCTGGCCGGCCGCGATCTCGGCGCGCCGGGCACCGCCGTCTTCGCGGGCATGGAAGGGACCCGTCCCGTCCTCGTCGAAATCCAGGCGCTGGTCGCCGCCTCCTCGCTCGGCACGCCGCGCCGGGCCGTCGTCGGCTGGGATCCCGCGCGCCTGTCGATGGTGCTCGCCGTGCTCGATGCCCATTGCGGCGTGCGGCTCGGCGGCCATGACGTCTATTTGAACGTTGCCGGCGGCCTGCGCATCGCGGAGCCCGCGGCCGACCTGGCGGTCGCCGCGGCGCTCGTCTCCTCGCTCTCGGGCGCCGTGTTGCCGGCCGATGCGGTGTATTTCGGGGAGGTCAGCCTGTCCGGCGCCGTGCGTCCGGTCGCCCAGGCCGCCTCGCGCCTCAAGGAGGCCAAGAAGCTGGGTTTCGCCCGGGCCGTCGTGCCCGAGGTCGCCCGCGGCGAACCGGCCGAGGCGGGCTTCGCGACCCAGCCGGTCACCGCGCTGTCGACGCTGGTCGCCGACATCGCCGCCTCCGGCGTCGGCGCCGGCAAGTCGCGGGCGGCGGCCGGCGGCTGACGGGGTGACGACGGCGCCGGGCGTCGCTATAAGCGCGTGGTCGCGCGGCCCTTTAGCGACTCGGAGCCGCTGTTTCTGCCTGCCCGGAGCCCGCACAGATGCCGGTCACCTATCTCGACATTGGCCTTGCCGTGATCATGCTGATTTCAGCATTGCTCGCGATGGTGCGCGGCCTGGTCCGCGAGGTCCTGTCGATTGCGTCCTGGGGCCTCGCCGCACTCGCCACCTGGTGGGCCTTCCCGCGCCTCCTGCCGCTCGCCCAGACGCAGGTTTCCAACGAGCTTGCCGCCAAGGCCATCGTCATCGCCGGCGTCTTCCTCGTCGTGCTCGTGGTGGTTTCCCTGATCACCATCCGCATTTCCGACGCCATTCTCGATTCCAAGATCGGCGTGCTCGACCGCACCCTCGGCTTCGCCTTCGGCCTCGCCCGCGGCCTCGTCATCGTGGTCGTCGCCTTCGCTTTCTTCACCTGGCTCGTGCCGGGCACCAGCCGGCCCGACTGGATCTCCAAGGCCAAGTCCTATGCGCTGCTGGACAGCACCAAGGACTGGCTGATCGAAAAGCTGCCGCAGGATATCGAAGGATCCGACATCCTCAGGCGCCTGAACCGCTCGCAGCAGGCCACGCCCGAGGCCGCGCCGCCGCCGGCAGCGCCCGGTGCGCCCGGCGCCCCGGCCAATCCGCCGCCCGGAACGCAGCCGGCGCCGCGCCGTCCATAACCAGTCTGCGCGCCCGGACCGGGACCCGCGCGCTGCATGGCCGCCGTGCATGACGTGAAAAAGGACTTCCGATCCGGCGCATCGCCCCGCATATGACGACGGGGTGACGACCAGAACGCTCCAGGGCCTGCCGCCACGATCCGAGACGAATCGTGCCGGCGGCCTTGAACTGTTGTAAGACCCATTGATCGACCGCACCGTCCGCCCCGGATCCGTGCCGGTCACGTTCTTGGAACGAGGATGCCATGACGCGAATCCTGGAGGTACGCCACCACGAGGCGGACCTGGAGCATGCGCGCGAGGATCTCGGCGGCCAGGCCTGCGGCAGCACGGCCTTCGACGCCGAGGCGGACCGCCTGCACGAGGAATGCGGCGTCTTCGGCGTCTACGACCATCCCGATGCCGCGGCGCTGACCGCGCTCGGCCTGCACGCCCTGCAGCATCGCGGCCAGGAAGCCGCCGGCATCGTCTCATTCGACGGCGCGCGCTTCCATTCGGAGCGGCGGCTGGGCCTCGTCGGCGACAATTTCTCGCGGCGCGAGGTGATCGAGCGCCTGCCGGGCCAATCGGCGATCGGCCATACGCGCTATTCGACCACGGGCGGCACCATCCTGCGCAATGTCCAGCCGCTCTTCGCCGAACTCGAAACCGGCGGTTTCGCGGTCTGCCACAACGGCAATCTGACCAACGGGCTGACCTTGCGACGCCGGCTGATCGCCGACGGCGCGATCTACCAGGCGACATCCGACACCGAGGTGATCCTGCATCTGGTTGCGCGCTCGCGGCGCAATCGCTTCACCGACCGTTTCATCGATGCGCTCGGCCAGGTCGAAGGCGGCTACGCCTTCGTCGGCATGACCAACAAGAAGCTGATCGGCGCGCGCGACCCGCTGGGCATCCGGCCGCTGGTCATCGGCGAGCTCGGCGGCAAATATATCCTGACCTCGGAAACCTGCGCCCTCGACATCATCGGCGCGCGCTTCGTGCGCGAGGTGGCGAATGGCGAGGTCGTGGTCATTTCCGACCAGGGCCTGGAATCGATCCGGCCGTTCCCGCCGCGCAAGCTGCGCCCCTGCATCTTCGAATATGTCTATTTCGCGCGGCCGGACTCGATCGTCGACGGCAAGAACGTCTATGGCCTGCGCAAGCAGATCGGCGCGACGCTGGCCGCCGAATCCCCCGTGGCCGCCGACGTCGTCGTGCCGGTGCCAGATTCGGGCGTGCCGGCGGCCATCGGCTTCGCCCAGCAGTCGGGCATCCCCTACGAGCTCGGCATCATCCGCAACCACTATGTCGGCCGGACCTTCATCCAGCCGACCCAGTCGGTGCGCGAACTGGGCGTGCGCCTCAAGCATTCCGCCAACCGTGCCGTGGTCGAAGGCCGCAGCATCGTGCTGGTCGACGATTCCATCGTCCGCGGCACCACCTCGCGCAAGATCGTGCAGATGATGCGTGATGCCGGAGCGCGCGAGGTGCACTTCCGCATCGCTTCGCCGCCGATCAGGTATCCCGACTATTACGGCATCGACATGCCCGACCAGGACAAGCTTCTGGCCGCGCGCATGACGCTGGATGAAATGAAGACCTATCTCGGCGTCGACAGCCTCGCCTTCATCTCGATCGACGGGCTCTACCGCGCGCTCGGCGAACCGGGCCGCGACGCCGCCCAGCCACAATATACCGACCATTATTTCACCGGCGACTATCCGACCCCGATCACCGACCTCGTCAGCGAAAGCGCCAAACAGTTGTCGCTGCTCGCCGAAGCCAGCTGAGCCCGCATCCCCTCATGACCGACAAACCGCTTTCCGGCCGGGTTGCCTGCATTACCGGCGCCTCGCGCGGCATCGGCCGCGCGACGGCCCTCCTCCTCGCCGAGGCCGGCGCGCATGTCATTGCCGTTGCCCGGACGCAGGGCGGCCTCGAGACGCTCGACGACGCCATCAAGACCGCCGGCGGCAGCGCCACGCTCGTGCCGCTCGACATCCGGGACGGCGACGGCCTGGACCGGCTGGGTCTCGCCATTCACGAGCGCTGGGGCAAGCTCGACGTTTTCGTCGCCAACGGCGCTATCCTCGGGCCGATCTCGCCGCTCGGCCACATCACCCCGCAGGAATGGGACCATACGGTTGCGATCAACCTGACGGCGCAATGGCGCCTCGTCCGGTCGCTCGACCCGCTGCTGCAACAGTCGGATGCGGCCCGCGTCGTCTTCGTATCTTCCGGCGCCTCCTGGCGCAACCGGCCGTTCTGGGGCCCCTATTCGGTCACCAAGGCCGCGCTCAATGCGCTGGCGCTGACCTACGCCGCCGAGCACCAGAGCAATCCGATCCGGGTCAATCTGTTCAATCCCGGACCGATCCGCACGGCCATGCGCGCCCAGGCCATGCCCGGCGAGGACCCGGCGACGCTCGAGACGCCCGAAGGCCCGGCCCGCGCGATCCTGTCGCTGTGCCTGCCCTCGGTGACCGAAACCGGCCGGATCTACGACTATCCGAGCAAGAGCCTGAAGACGTTCCAGGAACCGGCCTGAGCGCGCCGCGGCGCCGCCGGCCGAATATTGCTGTCGCAACGCCTTCGCCGAGACCGCGCTCCTCCGCCGGCCGGCAACTTTGGCGGGCCATTTCATTGAGCTTCGCCCCGCCGCACCGGATCATGCCGCAAGGCTCATGCCCTGCCGCGCCGAGCAGGTCAGCCTCGGAGGCAGGACATGCTCAAACATCCCGATCGCGGAATTTCGTGCGGCACGCCCGTCAGTCGCCGCCGCCTTCTGGCCGCCGCTGCGACGGTCGTCGCCAGTCCCCGCATCGCCAGGGCCGGACCGGGACGGGTCCCCGCCGGAACGCTCCGTTTCATCGTGCCTTTCGCCCCGGGCGGCAGTGTCGACGTGCTCGGCCGTGCCGTCGCCAAGGCTGTCGGTGAGGCGCTCGGACGGCAGACGCTGGTCGAAAATGTTGCCGGCGGCTCGACCAATCTCGGCTCCGAACGGGTGGCGAAGGCCGCGCCCGACGGCCTGACCATCCTGGTCGCGAGCGACAGTCTCGCCATCAACAAGAGCCTGTTCCCCCGGCTGTCGTTCGATCCGGTCGCCAGCTTCGCGCCGGTCACGCTCGCCATTACCGCACCGCAGCTGCTCGTGACTCATCCCAGGTCGGGGCTGAACACCGTCGCCGACTATGTGGCGGCAGCCCGGGCAAGGCCGGGAGAATTGAAGGTCGGCCTGCCGGGCCACGGCGTCATCGGCCATCTCGCGAGCGAACTGATCAACCGGCGCCTGGCGGGGCTGAAGGTCAACCATATCCCCTACAATGGCGGCGCGCCGGCGAGCCGCGACCTCATCGGCGGCCATCTCGACGCGCTGTACATCACCCTGCCCGCCGTCACGGCGCAGGTCCGCGACGGCGCGCTTCGGGGCCTGGCGACGACCACGGCCCAACGATCGGCGGCGCTGCCCGACGTGCCGAGTTTCGCCGAGACGGTCGTTCAAGGCCTCGATCTCGCGAGCTGGCAAGGCTTTCTCGTGCCGGCGGGAACGCCGGCGGACCTTGTCGCGGGTCTCGACACTGCGATCGCCGCGGCGCTCCGCGGGCCGTCCGCAAGACCCGCGCTCGAAGGCCTCGGCTTCGACATCGTCGCCGCCGGCCCGGAAGTCTTCGGCAAGCTGATCCGCGATGACGTCGCCCGTTTCGCGCAGATCGTGCACGACGCCGGGCTCGCCGGCGCCTGACCGCTCGCCGTCACGGTCGCGTGAGCGGCTTGCCGCGGCCGTTGCGGCCCGCTTACGGAGCGCGCAAGCTCACGTGCTGCCGGTGACGCGAGGGCCCATGGCGAAAACGGGAATGAACCGCCGCAAGATGGTGGCCGCCAGCCTGGCCGCTGCGGGCCTCGCAAGCCTCGGAAAGCCGCGGCCGCTCGCCGCTCAAGCCAGCCCCTTGCCCCTGACGCCGGCCTGCGGGGGCGATGCACGCGTGACACGGCGCCAGACGGAAGGCCCCTTCTTCCGGCCGGCTTCGCCGGCGAAACGCGACATGCGGGGAGACGGGGTCGGGGACATGCTGGTGCTTTCCGGCTTCGTGCTGACCCCGCAGTGCCGGCCCGTGCCGGGAGCGCTCGTCGACCTCTGGCATGCCGATGCCGATGGCGAATACGACCGGTCGGGCTTCCGCTTTCGCGGCCATCAGTTCACCGACGATGCCGGCCGCTACCAGTTCATCACCCGCGTTCCCGGCCTCTATCCCGGCCGGACCCGGCATTTCCACGTCAAGGTCCAGGCTGGCCGCGGCCCTGTCCTGACCACGCAGCTCTACTTTCCGGACGAGCCGCGCAATGCCCGCGACGGCATTTTCGACCGGGCGCTGCTGATGGCGATCCGCCCGGCCGACGGCGGCCGTCTCGGCCGGTTCGATTTCGTCATCCCGGCCTGACGCGCGCCTGTCCGCGCCGGGCTTCGGCGCTCAGGAAAAGTCCGCAAGCGCCGCGGCGACCACCGCGCGCGCCGCATCATCGAGCGGCTGCTGCGGCGGCACGGGATCGCCGACATCATACCCCTTGAGGGCGAGGCCGGCCTTGACGCAGGCGGCCATGTTGTAGCGCGCGAAGATCTCGTTCACGCGCCACAGGCGGCGCTGCAGCGCCATGGCCTCCTCCCAGCGGCCCGCCGCGCAGAGGTCATAGAGCCGGACGCTGTCGCGCGGCACGAGGCAGGCAGGCCCCGCCATCCAGCCGCGACCGCCGAGCAGCATGACGGCGGCGGGAATGTGGGCGGAGGCGGAAAAGACGGCCAGCCGGTCGCCGCAGCGGTTCATGATCGACAGGAGCCGGCCGGTATTGTTGGAGGCGTCCTTGATGCCGACGATGCGCGGATGCGCCGCCAACCGCTCGATCACGCCGAGGGAGAGGTCCGAGCGCTGGAAGTTCGGGTTGGTGTAGAGCACGACGGGCAGGTCGACCGCATCCGCAACGGCACGGAAATAGGCCTCCACCGCCTCGTCGCTCAGAGGGAAATAGGCCTCGCAAATGGCGAGGATGCCGTCGGCACCGGCCGCGGCGCAGGCGCGCGCCTGCAGGACTGCCTCGGCAATGGTGGTGGCGGCGACCCCGGGCACGACGGGAACCCGGCCGGCGGCGGCGCGCACCACCGTCTCGACGATGGCGGCGCGCTGCCGCCGGTCGAGATAGGCGAACTCGCCGGTCGAGCCGAGCGGCGTCAGACCGTGCACGCCGGCGTCGATGAGATCGGCCGAAAGACGCTCCAGGACCGCGACGCGCACCGCGCCGTCGGCATCGACGGGCGAGACCAGATAAGGGAAGACACCACGGAAGAGGCTCATGCCGCGTCCGCCAGGGTCTCGCCGGAATCGTAGCGACGCTGGGCGGCAGCCACGTCGGCCAGATGACTCTCGGCCCAGACGCGCAAGCCGTCGACCGCCTGATGCAAGGTCATGCCGAGCGGGGTGATCCGATATTCGACCGTCACCGGCACCGTCGGAAAGGCGGCCCGGGCGACGAGGCCGTCACGCTCCAGGCTCTTCAGGGTCTGGGACAGCATCTTCTGCGAGATGCCGTCGATACGCCGGCGCAGTTCGTTGAAGCGCAGCGGCTCCTTGCAAAGCAGGATCAGGATCAGAACCGCCCATTTGTCGCCGATCCGGTCGAGCACGACGCGCGTCGAGCATTTGCCGTTGAACACGTTGGGAGCGTGCAAGGGGTTTCTCCGGGGTAACCTTGTGACGTGAAGGTGCCTTCTTTACAGCACGGTAGAGGATGGGCACTTGGTATCCATTGGTTACTACCATAGGAGACCTCCACGATGAAAGTCGCCCTCATCGGCGCCTCCGGCAATGCCGGTTCGCGCATCCTGAAAGAACTTGCGAACCGCGGCCATGCCGTGACCGCCATCGCGCGCGATCCCCAGCGCATCGCGGCGGGTGCCAACATCACCGCCGTCAAGGGCGATGCCGACGCTCCGGATGCCCTGGCCAAGCTCCTCGCCGGCCATGACGTCGTCGTCAGCGCGGTGCATTTCACCGCATCCGATCCGAACAAGCTGATCGCCGCGGTCAAGACGGCAGGCGTTCCGCGCTACATCGTCGTCGGCGGCGCGGGCAGCCTGGAGGTCGCGCCCGGCGCCCGGCTCGTCGACCAGCCGAGCTTTCCCGCCGCCTACAAGGCCGAAGCCCTGGCGGGCGGCGTGTTTCTCGACCTCCTGAAGGCCGAGCCGACGCTCAACTGGACCTTCCTGTCGCCCTCGGCGCTGTTCGTGCCGGGCGAGCGTACAGGCAAGTTCCGCCTCGGCCGCGACGCCCTGCTGACCGCCGCCGACGGCAAGAGCTCGATCTCGTTCGAGGACTATGCGATCGCGCTCGCCGACGAGATCGAGAAGCCGGCGCACGAGCGCCAGCGTTTCACCGTCGGCTATTGAGGCCCCGGGACCGGCGTCTCGGCCGGTTCTGGACGGGCGGGATCGGCGAGGCAGGCGCCATGCCGATCCAAGCACTCGCCGCCAGGCTCGCCGTGCCGCCGGTCAAAGAGCAGACCTTCGATGGCCTGGCCGCACGAAATGGAGCCACTCGCGCTGGCACCGCCTCAGAACTTCGCGTTGAAATTGGCGCGGAAGGTCTGATCGATCACGCCCGAACCGAACTGGCCGCCATAGGAGACACCGAACATGGCGGTCGGCGAAAACGCGAAGTCGAGGCCGGCCTCGACCACTGCGGCATGGCGTGCGATCGGAATGCCGCCGATGACGAAGGACTCGCCACCTCCGGCGAAACGCATCGTCGCGCCCGATCTCACGTCGCCGAAGGCATGGCGCCATCCGAGCATGCCCCTCGCGGTCACGGCCGCGGTGCTGAAGCTGAAGCTGGTCGAGGCGCGCAGGCCGACCGTCGTGAACATCGTATCGGAGCTGGCCGCGCCGGCGGCCAGCGCGGCCGAGCCGCCATTCTCACCGAAGCCGGCCACATGCAGGTTCACATAGGCCAGATTGGCAAACGGCTCGAACGCGACATCGCCAGCGCGCATGCGATAGCCGAACTCCCCGAAGGCCTGCGCCGTGGCGGCACCATAGCTGCCCTTCAGGCTGTCGCCGAAGCCCGCGAACAGCACGCGCCGCGTCGTTGCGATGTCGTGCCAGGAATAGGCCGCTCCCGCCCGGAAGGCGAGATCGCCCCAGGCGGTGCCGCCGTAGAAACCGACATGATAGGTGTCGCTCGTGGCCGAAGAGGCGCGCGCATTCGCCCGGAAGCTGGACCGGCTGTAGCCGGCGACGACGCCGAAGCGCCAGGCGTTGAACAGCGGCGCGTCCGCGCCGACGAAGAAACCGCCGATGGAGCGATCGAGCCGGGCGGCGTTGCCGTCGCCGCTTGCATGTCCGAACGAGCCGAAGCCCTGGCCCCAGACCGCCAGGCGGTCCGTCGTCGCAGCAGCAGGGCGGGGTTTGCCGTCCTCATAGGTCACGACATGGCCGCCCGACGCGCCGACTGCGGCGAAGGCCGCGCGGATGCGATCGTTGACAGCGTGGCGGACGAAGCGGCTGTCGTCGATCATCGCTCCGCGCAGCGAGGCGTGGATCTCGCCGGAGAGCTGGTCGAATGCCCCCCGCGCCTGTTCGGCTGCAAGGTTCAGCACCGCATTGTGCACCGGGTTGCCCAGACCGAGGCTTTCGACGCCGCCGCCGGCAGCGATCTGGTTCGGCGTCACGCCGACGCCGGCAAAATCGATGTCGTTGCGTGCCATCGTCAGATAGACGTTGTTGGCGTCATAGCTGAGCGAAGGCGTGAGAAAGGCGAGGTTCGAGGTCACTCCGCCCGTGAAGGTGCCGCTTCGGCCGCCGGCGGCAGTGAGAATGGTGTACTGCGTCTGCGGCGCGTAGGAGCCCGCGCCGGCCAGAACCCGCACCGAGCCGCCGTTGATGGTGGCCGTGCCGCCTGCATCGATGCGGTCGGCCTGCCCCGCCGCATTGACCTCCGCCTCGTAGATCGCGCCGGCATTGAAGGTGATGTTGCCGACCTTGATCGTGCCGATCGAATGGCCCGGCGCGATCATGCCATTGACGGTCGTGTCGCCGACCGTGCCGATGCCCTGCAGGCGGCCGCCAGCCAGAATCTCCAGCGCGCCGCCAAGCACGCCGTCGACCGCCAGTGTGCCGGCCTCGACACGGGTGGTGCCCGTGAAGGCGGCGGAATTGCCGGTGAGGCCGATGATGCCCGATCCCATCTGGCGGATCAGGCCGGAACCGGAAATCGCCCCGGAAAATTGGTAGGCATCGGAGCGATTGAAGGCCAGCACGCCGCTGTTCAGAACAGCGCCGGCGATCGAGCCGGTCGTGCCGCCATTGCCGATCTGGAGCGTGCCGGCGGCGATCGTCGTGCCACCGCTATAACTGTTTGTCCCGGTCAGGATCAGCGTGCCGAAGTCGTCCTTGACGAGGCCGCTGGCGCCGGTCAGCTCCGAACCGATGGTCGCGCTGTGGCTGGCACCGCCGGGGGTGCCGTCGCCAACGCGGATTGTCGTGCTGCCTCCGGCGCCGATCAATGTGATCGAATCGCCCAAAACGGTCCAGCCGGTTCCGATGAACTGCATCCCCATGGCCGAAACCATGCCGTATGAGCCATCGACCGTCACCACGCCGGGATTGTTCTGGAAGACGGCAAAGGTGTCGGCCCAGGCCGCGGCGATGGCGCCGTTCACATCGGTCCAGTTGGTGGTGCTGGTGGCCGACCAGGTGCCGGAGCCGCCATGGATCGTGCCATCGGCGACCGTGTTCGTGCCGTTCCAGAACCGTGCCTCGTCGACCGTGCCCGAGACCAGCAGGTTGACCTGATGGGCCACGGCCGTCTGCACCGTGCCGATCGTGCCCGACGGCATGGTGCCGACAATGAGGCCGTTATCGGTGAGCGCTCCGGCATAGTCGATGATGCGATAGACGCCGGCGCCGAAGCCCGCAGTGAAGGCCACGTTCAATGTGCCGTCCAGGACCAGGTTGCCGGTCACGTTGAACAGGCCCGTGGTGTTGCCGGCGGCGCCAAGCGTTACATTGACACGCGCGTCCGGTGTGAGCGTCAGGGGGCCGCCGATCGTCAGGGTGCGGCCCTGCACACCGAGCAGGGTACCGCCGATGACATCGGTAGCACCGACCGTACCGTCGCCTGCCAGCGTGCCATTGGCCGCCACCTGAACGGGACCGTCGACGACGGCGCCATAAGAAACGGTCAGGCGTCCCGTGGTTCCCGTCCCGACGAAAACGGTTGCGCCGCCGGTGTTCCAGCGCGAGCCGATCCCGTCGACGAGAGCCTCGCCGCTGCCTCCGGCATCGCGGCCGACATGGCCGCCGACGCTGCTCACGCTGCCGCCATTCGTGACGGTGAGGCTTCCATGACCGTCTCCGCCCACCGTCAGAAAGCCTCCGGTCGCAACGGTTGCCCCGGTGCCGGTCACGATCAGGGCGCCATTGCCCTGGCCGCCGACCGTCAGGTTGCCCGTATTGGTCCAGGTCGACCCCGCACCGGTGACGCGCGCGATGCCGGAAGAGCCTGACCGGCTGGCGATCACGGCGCTTTCGCTTTCAATCGTCCCGCCGGTCTCGGCGATGAGCCGGCCCGACCCCAAAAAGCCGACGAACAGTTCGTGCGTGACCTTCAGACTTGAGAATGCGCCGCGTACGACGACCGTACCGCTGGAGTTTGTTTCCGCAGCGATGTTCACATAGCCGGAGGTAATGACGCCGCCGCTCGCGGCCTCGACCTCGCCCGTGCCCCGATAGCCGACATTGAGCTGGCCGCTATTGTCCCACCTGGATCCGGCACCGCTCACGGCGACCGTTCCCTCAGCCCCCTGCTCGCCGCCGACGCCGGCGGTGATCGACTGCACCAGGCCGCGATCCAGTATGTTGAGCTCGGCGACACCGGCATTGCCGATTTGAAGCGGACCGGAATGGATCCACCGGGAGCCGATTCCAGTCACGGTGGCGTGGGCCTGCGACCCGGCTCTGTCGGCCAGGGTGGCGCTGGCGTCGGTGACGATGCCGCCGCTCTGGATGTTGAGCGTGCCCTTGCCGGCATCGCCGATGCGGAGGATGCCGGCGGTGGCCCATGAGGAGCCGCTGTCCTTCACCCAGACGGTCCCTTCCGATCCCGCCAGGCTGCCGACCGCGCCTTCGGCATTGGTCACCGTGCCGCCCTGGGCGATGGTCAGCCTGCCTGTCCCGCCTTGACCAACCACCAGGGCGCCCTGGGCGAGAGCCCCGAAAGTGTGCATTTGCGAACCGAGGCCGCTGACATTGACCACGGCCTCGGCGCCCGCCGACGCTCCCAGGATCGCGCTCTGGCTGCTCACCACGCCGCCATTGGTAATCGTCAGTCCGCCATGGCCGCCGTAGCCGATGGTCAGCGTCTGGTCGACGGTCCAGGTAGACCCTACGCCATCGACATAGGCCAGCCCCTGCCCGCCGGCATAATAGCCGAGATAGTCGTAGCCGCTGTGGACCGTTGCGCCATTGCCGATTTCGAACAGGCCTTCGCCCGCGCTGCCGACGATGATCGCATCCGTATTGGTCCATCGTGTATTGATGCCGGAAAGGCCAATATCGCCCTTTTCGCCCGCATTCGTGCCGATCGTTCCGAAGTGGCTGTCGAGCGTGCCGTTGAGGATGATCGAAAGGCGCCCGTTGCCGCCATTGATGCCGACCCACAAGCCTTGCGCCTCTGCGCCAGCATTGGCAATGGCCGTGAAATTCGGCGTCACGGTGCCGATGTGAACATCGCTGTTGGTGGGTACACCGCCCACGGCCCAATTGCTGGCGTCGAACCAGTTGCCGCTCGTCGTGCCTGTCCAGACGGCTTGTGCGTGGACGCCGCCGGGCGTCAAGGCACCGACCAGTACCAGAAGGGACGTCGAATAAAGCCACCGTCTTGGTGACGGCCCCTCCCACTGGCTGACCTCCGGCCTATTCTTGAAAATACTCTTGCCCATACGGCCGCCCTCGAGAACAAAGCCGAGATCGACGCACGAGTCGGCTCAAACGCACTTCGGGCCGAGCCTATGCCGGCACGGAACGGCCACGTCTCGACACCGGACGCCTACCGCCTTGACCGTGGGCGACATTCGGACCGGGAATAGCCATATGTGTCTAAAACAGCCCACTTTTTCGGATTGACCGGGGCACAATGATTGTCCATGTCAAGCTTGCGACCAGACATGATCTCGCCGCGTTCCCTTAGGCGATGTCGATGCGATTGGACATGGAAGCGGCAGGTTCAAAGTCCGGCGGAACAAGTCTCCCGGGGAGCGCTCCCGAGATCGCTCAACAACCGGAGAAGCGCGGCCACGTATTGCGGCTATCGACGCAGGGCATCGAGGCAACGAGCCGGGTTTCCGCCATCCGCGACTATCTGCGCGATCTTATTCAGGTGGATGTCCGTCCACGCGAGGAGGACGGACCGCTGGACTATTCTGCCGGTCTGCAGGTCACGCGCGGCGCGACCTGGGGCGGCGCGGTGACGACCTCGGTGGTCTTCACCCGCAGCGCCGCACTCGCAAGGGACGGCAGCGACGACCTGATGCTGGCGCTGCCCGGGGCTCCGATGATCGTGGACCTTCCATCGGCGGCCCAGTTCCACGTTCGGCCGGGAGAGGCTGTTCTCGTGTCCCAGGCCAGGGAAGTCCGTCTCGTCCTTGGAACCGGGACATGCTGGGCCTTGCGCGTGCCGCATCGCGACATCGCCAAGATGCTGCCGCAGATCAGCGCGGCGCCCGTTCTGACGATCCGAGGCGATGTTCCGATGCTATCGCTGCTCGGCCGCTATGGACGCCTGCTCGACGACGAACCGATGGCCGACGCGCAGGGCCGTGACCTCGCCGCCCGGCATCTGCAGGAGATGCTGGCGCTGACGCTCGGCGCATCACGCGAGTTCCACGAGGACGTGGCAGGCAACACGATCGTATCGGTCCGGTTCAAGGCCGCCCTTGCCGAAATCGCAGCCCATCTTGGCGAACGGGACCTCTCGCTCGAATGGCTCGCCATCCAGCTGAAGATCACGCCGCGCCACCTGCAGCGCGTGTTTTCCGCACACGGAACCAGCTTTTCCGACGAGCTGCGGCGCGCGCGGCTGACGCGCGCACGGGCCATGCTGGACGATTCCCGGCACGCCAGCCGGACCATCAGCGCCATTGCGCTCGAATGCGGCTTTCCCGAAGCCACCGTGCTGAACCGGCTGTTTCGCCAGGAATACGGCATGACGCCGAGCGAGGCGCGGCGCCGGCGGTGACCCCGCGCCATGCGGCCGGAACCCGTGGCTAATGCACCTTCCGGCCGGTCTCGGCGTAGGGATTGTCGGTTTTCTTCAGATGGAAGCGGATCGGCGTTCCCATCAGGTCGAAGCTCTCCCTGAGCCCGTTCACGAGATAGCGCAGATAGCTGTCCGGCAGGGCGTCGGGACGCGAGCAGAAGGCGACGAAGGTCGGCGGCCGAGTCTTGGCCTGCGTCATGTAGCGCAGCTTGACCCGGCGGCCGGACACGGCCGGCGGCGGGTGATGGTCCACCGTCTCCTGCAGCCAGCGCACCAGCTGGTTGGTCGGCACGCGCCGCTGCCAGGGTTCGCGGGCGTCGATGATCGCCTGCATCAGGCGATCGAGCCCCTGGCCGGTCTCGGCCGAATTGGCGACGACCGGGCAGCCCTTGATCTGCGGCAGCCAGTGGTCGGCCTCCTCGCGCAGCCTGGCGGCCTTGCCGCCCTTGTGCGGTATGAGGTCCCACTTGGTGAAGGCGAGCACCACGGCCCTGCCCTCCTTGGCGGCCAGGTCGGCAATGCGCAGATCCTGGTCCTCGAACGGCTTTTCGGCATCCATGCAGACGACCACGACCTGGGCGAAGCGGATGGCGCGCAGCGCGTCCGCCACCGACAGCTTTTCCAGCTTGTCCTCGATGCGCGCGCGCTTGCGCAGGCCCGCTGTGTCGACCAGCCGGAACTTGCGCCCGCCCCAGTCCCAGTCGACCGCAATGGCGTCGCGGGTGATGCCGGCCTCGGGCCCCGTGAGCAGGCGCTCCTCGCCGATCAGGGCGTTGACCAGCGTCGACTTGCCGGCATTCGGCCGCCCGACAATGGCGACCGGAATGGGTTTGGCGGGATCGTCGACCTCGTCCTCGCCCTCGGTCGGCTCATCCTCCTCGGCCTCCGGCGCCGGCATGAGCGCGGCGAGCGCGTCATAGAGCTCCGACAAGCCTTCGCCATGCTCGGCCGACAGCGGCACGGGATCGCCGAGGCCGAGGCCGAAGGCCTCGTAGGCGCCGGCCATGCCGACCTTGCCCTCGCTCTTGTTGGCGGCGAGGATCACGGGCTTGCCCGAGCGGCGCACGAGATTGGCGAAGGCGTGATCGTCCGGCGTCAGGCCGACCCGCGCGTCGATCATGAAGATGACGACGTCGGCCAGCCGGATCGCCTCCTCGGTCTGCGCCCGCATGCGGGCTTCCAGCGTGCCGGTGCCGGCCTCCTCGAGGCCGGCCGTGTCGATGATCGAAAATTCGAGGTCGCCGAGGCGGCCCTCACCCTCGCGCCGGTCGCGCGTCACGCCCGGCCGGTCGTCGACCAGCGCGATGCGCTTGCCGACCAGCCGGTTGAACAGCGTCGACTTGCCGACATTGGGCCGGCCGACAATGGCGAGAGTGAAAGCCATGGCTTCGACGTCAGCCCTGGTCTTCGGTGGCGGCGCGGCGACGGCGCGGCTGCTCCGCCGGCGGCGGCTCGACCGGGGCCGGCGCTGCCGGCTGGGCGACATCCGGCGGCGCATTGGCCGGTTGCGGGATCGACCGATCGACGCCGGGAACGCCCTCGGGGAAAACCGGCTGGCGATCGCCAGGCAGTGGCGGCTGGCGCCGCTCGAACATGGACGGCAGGTCCTGCAGCGATTCGCAGGCCGTCAGTCCAAGGCCGAGAGCGCCCAGCGCTCCGGCGCGAAGGACACGGCGTCGATCGAGGCGGGAGGAATTCATGTCTGAGATCCGTTCGGCTCTTGAGGTCTGGTCTGGAAGCCCGTCACCGTCTTCAAGGATCGGGAAAAGGCAATATTTCAATATCTTGGCACAAAATCCTGAGGCGGGGAACGGAACCCGTCATGCCGTCCTCCGAATGCCCCGCGCCCCGGCCCGGCGTCCTTTCGATCTCGAAACCCCGCTCCGAGCGCTATAACGGAAGGAAGCGAAACGCGACAGCGCGGCTGGGCCGATCTCCTGTTGCCGGCAAATGCGGTTATTTCCCGGCCATGACGGTGGCGATGAGTTCGGCCCGGCCGCGCAGGCCCTGCGGCGTCTCCGGATCGGCCTGGATCGCCTGGACCCATTTCTCGGCGCCGGCCTTGTCGCCCGCGCGCATGGCGGCGAGTGCCATCAATTCACGGGCGGAATGGCGGAACGGCAGGCCCGCGCCGGTCAATTGCTCGACGCGGCTGGCGATCTCGGCCGGCGGCGCGCTGTCGACCAGAAGGTAGCCGGCCCTGATCCGCGCAATATCCTGGAACAGCGCCCCGACGGCCGGATCGGCCGCGACACTGTCGAAGGCCTTGGCGCCGGCCGCCTTGTCACGGCTGCCGATCTCGGTCGCCTGGCGCAGGCGGGCCAGGATGCGATAGCCCGACGGCGCGTCGGCGGCGATGGCGGCGAACTGTGCCTCGGCCTCGGCACCGTTGGTGCGCGACAGCCTGAGCGCCGCCTCGAAACGCCCGCCGGCGGCGGCCGACTGCTGGTCCTGCCGCCACTCGTAGAAGCGCCAGCCCCCGACGCCGACGACGATCACGGCGGCGACGGCGACGACCACGGGCCAATATTTCTTCCAGAACTGCTCGAAGCGCGCGCGCCTCAGGTCCTCTTCGACTTCATCGAAAATATCGGCCATCGGATCATCCAGAAGGGCGGTGCCCCGGTCCACCGGGTGCGCCGCCTGTCAAAGCGGCGCGGAACCTATCAATTCGCCCGTGCGGAAGCAAACCCGCCGCATGTCCGGCCGAACCTGCCGCGCGCCGCCGGCGTGGCGGTCGCGCGCCGGGCCGGTCGAAGTGACCAGAATGCCATGCGATTCAATCTGTTATGGCGACCCTCTCGCTTCGGATCTCCGCTCCGGCCCGCCATTCGGCTTCAAAGCCGGCCGAACCCGGGACGGCGACATGTCAGCGCACGACAGCCGGCACTCCGATCAGCAGCGGGTGCAACCAGATCATGAAGACGACCGCGAGCACGAGGCCGACGACGACGGCGACGGCGTCGGCCCTGCCCCAGGCGGCGGGCGGCGGCTCGACCTCGTCGGCGCGCGACTTGATGGAGATGCGGGCAATCACCGCCCAGGCGAGAAACGAGCCGAACAGCAGCATCGAGGCAAGATCGCCATTGACCAGCAGATGGCCTGTCGACCAGGCCTTGACCGCCACCAGCAGCGGATGTTTCAGCGTCGACTTGATCTTGCCGTTCGGGCCGCGCGATGCGACCAGCGCGACGAAGGCGAAGACCATCAGCAGCGCGGTGACGTGGCCGAGCGCCGGTGGCGGCGACCAGATCTGCACGTAGCCCTGGCTGCGCGCGCTGCCATAGCCATAGACGAGCAGCACGAAACCGATCAGCGAGACGGCCGAATAGAGGCCCTTGTAGCCGCCGGCGCCGAGCCGGCCGATCAAGGCGGCCCGCGGCGCTCTGGCCATGGTGAAGGCGTGCGCGCCCAGGAATATCACCAAGCCCAGGATCAGAATCGCCATGATCGCCCCCTTTGCATGCCAAATTTGCCGCCGCGCCACGCCACCGCCGCATTTGCGGAGCTAAACGGGCCAACCATCCACCCTGCCCCGAACCTAACATCTGGCCAGCAAGCGACGGAAGTGATAGCCGTTCCTCTGTCCAACAATCGATCGCAGCTGATGACGCCGAGCCCCACAACCGAAGGCGAGCCCGTCACGCGCGCCGCGCCGGATGCAGCGGCGGCCGCCGACGAACGGTTCTACGACCCGGAACGGGAACGCATCGTGGCGCGCCGCCTGAAGGGTGGCCGGCGCCGGCGTGCGGTCCTGGCCATGTGCGCCGTGCTGGTCGCCGCGGCGACAGCGGCGGGCTTCACATACACCTACCAGGACATGCCGGCCGTCACCGATGCCTGGGCCGCGACGACCGCCGCCCCGCAGCCGGAGCCGCCCGCCGCTGCCCTGGCGTCCAACAGTTCCGCTCCCGTTCGCCTGGTCCAGCCGGACAGCGACCCGAACAAGCGGCAGGAACGGGTGGCGACCGATGCGCCGGGCGATGCTCCGGCCGGCGACCGCGGCGCCGTCTCGCAAGGCGTCGGCCAGCCGGCGAACGCGCTGACCGCCATGACCGCCGACGGCGTCAGGCGGATCCCGCTCGGTCCGGGACCGATGGCCGATGCGTCCTCGCCGCCCTCGGCCCCGGCTTTCGCGCCGTCCGATACGGCGGGTCCCGCGACCGAGATGACCATGCCGCTCGCGCCGCTCCCGCAACCGCGGCCCCGCCGCGCGCCCTGACCCGGATCCGGCCGCCGGGCCGGACCGTTCCCGAGGACGCCGCGCCGTGCCAGCCTCCGCTCCGCCCCGCGCTGCCCTGCCCGCCCGTCCCACCGCAGCGACGATTGCCGTCGTGCCGCGCGACGGTGCCGTGCTGCTGGTGCGGCGCGCCAATCCGCCGGATGCCGGCCGGTGGGGCTTTCCGGGCGGCAAGATCGAGACGGGCGAAGCGCTGCTCGACGCCGCGATCCGCGAACTGCGCGAGGAAACCCAGGTCGAGGCGGAGGCCGTCGAGGTGCTGACGGCGGTCGACGCCTTCGACCACGACGAAACGGGCGCGCTGCGCCAGCACTTCATCCTGATCGCCGTGCTGTGCCGCTGGCGCGCCGGCGCGCCGGTGGCCGGCGACGACGCGCTGGAGGCACGCTGGTTCCCGGTCGAGACGCTCGAGCGCGAGGATCTCGCCCTGAGCATTGGCGCGGCCGATCTCGCGCGCCAGGCCCTCGTATGCGCCGCCGGCCGGACGGCGGATCCGATGGACAGGCGGGAATCATGACCGAGGCAAAGCCCATCACGATCGCCATCGCCGCTGCCGAACCCGTCTCGGGCCTCTGGCAGGCGCCTGCGGACGCGCGCGCCGCGCTCGTCCTCGCTCATGGCGCCGGCGCTGGCATGACCCATGCCGCCATGGCGGCGACAGCCGATGGTCTCGCCGAGCGCGGCATCGCGACGCTGCGCTACCAGTTTCCCTACATGGAGCGGGGTTCCAGGCGCCCCGATACGCCGGCCGTGGCGCATCAGGCGGTGCGGGCCGCGGTCGCCGAGGCCAGGCGGCGCGCGCCGGCCCTGCCGCGCTTTGCCGGCGGCCGGTCGTACGGCGCCCGCATGACCTCGCAGGCGCAAAGCCTTCAGCCGCTGGACGGCGTGCGCGGCCTGGTTTTCTTCGCCTTTCCGCTGCACCCCGCCGGCAAGCCGTCACGCGAGCGCGCCGCGCATCTTTCCGATGTCGGGCTGCCGATGCTGTTCCTCCAGGGCACACGCGACACCCTCGCCGAGCTTGACCTGCTGCGGCCGACGGTCGCCCAGCTCGGCGCGCGGGCCCGCCTGGCACTGTTCGACGATGCCGACCATTCCTTTCATGTGCGCGCCTCCAGCGGCCGGCGCGACGCCGACGTGCTGGCCGAGATGCTGGATCTTGCGAGCGCCTGGATGATCGAAACCGCCGCCGCCCCGGCATGAGGCTGGACGGGGGCGCCCGCATCATCCGGATCGGCCTTGAACCGGAAGCGCCGTCTCAGCCGAAAGCCTTGGCATAGGCATCGGGCTTGAAGCCGACCAGCAGCCTGTCGCCGAGATCGAGCACTGGCCGCTTGATCATGGTCGGCTGCGCCAGCATGAGGCCGATCGCCTTCTCCTCGGACAGACCGCTGCGCTCAGACTCTGGGAGATCGCGGAAGGTCGTGCTGTTGCGGTTGAGCAGAATTTCCCAGCCGACCTGTTTCACCCACTGCTCCAGCCGCGGCCTGTCGAGGCCCGCCTCGCGGTAGTCGTGGAAGGCGTAGGGCCGGCCATGGCTCTCGAGCCAGGTGCGCGCCTTCTTCATCGTGTCGCAGGTCTTGATGCCGTAGATCGTCAGCGGCGCGGCCTTGGCCATGATCGTCGTATCCCATGCAATGTCGCGCACCTCTCAAAGCACCGATCGCAGATCGGCGCAAATCGCCCGGAGCATGGGTTCAGTGCGCGGCCTCGCCCGCCGGCGCATGGCCCGCGGCCGCGAGGATCCAGGCCCGGAAGGCGGCAACCTTCGGCCGGGCATGGAAGGCCTCGGGATAGACGAGGTAATAGGCAAAGCTTTCCAGCATGGCGACCTCGGCCAGCCGGACGAGCCGCCCGGCGGCAATGTCGGGCGCGACCATCGCGGCCGGGAGAAGGCCGGCGCCCTGCCCGGCCGCCACCGCCTTCATCAGGAGGCCCGGATCGTCGAAGGACGGTCCGCGCGGCGGCCCGATGTCGCTGATGCCCTGGGCCTCGAACCATAGCTGCCAGCCGCGCCGGTCGGTATCGTGCACCAGCGGCCAGCGCGTCAGCGCCTGAGGTCCCGCCGGCCTGCCGATCTCGGCGACGAGGCCCGGCGTCGCCACCGGCACCATTTCGACCGCCACCACCTTCTCGCTCCACAGCCCCGGATAGCGGCCGAGCCCATGGCGCACCGCGATGTCGACGCCGTCGCGGCCGAAATCGGCAAGGCCATTGCCGGTCACCACCTGCAGATCGATGCCGGGATGGGCGTGCTGAAACGATTTGAGCCGCGGCACCAGCCAGGCAGAGGCAAAGAACGGCGTGACCGAAACGGTCAACAGGCTCGATTCGGCCGCCGCGGCAACGCGCCGGGAGGCATCGGCAATCTGCCGGAAGGCGTTGCGCACCGGCGGCAGGTAGCCCTGTCCCGCCTCGGTCAGATAGATGCCGCGATTGACCCGATGGAACAGCTGCACGCCGAGATGACCTTCCAGCGTCTTGAGCATCTGGCTGACCGCGCCGGGCGTCACGCAAAGCTCCGCCGCGGCATGCTTCACCGACAGATGCCGCGCCGCCGCCTCGAAGCAGCGGAGTGCGTTGAGCGGCGGAAGGCGGCCTTCATTCATTTAGTTTTTCTCACTCGAAACGTGCAGATCTTCTGGTTTGCGGCGTCAGCAGTTGTCCATCATCTTAGCTCAATCGAAACGGCCGTGCAGCAGGATCAATGGCACAATCAATGAGAATTTCTGAATCGAATCCGAACTGCCCGAACGCAGCCGCGGTGCCGCTCCACGCCCTTGAACTCCTCGAGCTTGCAAGCCTGATCGCCCGCAGGGACATCTCCCCTGTCACGGCGACGGACCTGACCCTCGACCGGATCGGCACGTGCGACGGCCAACTCGCAAGCTTCGTCCACGTCGCCGCTGCGGCGGCCCGCGCCGATGCGGCAGCGGCCGAGCGGGAGATCCTTGCCGGCAGCTATCGCGGGCCGCTGCACGGCATCCCGATCGCCGTGAAGGACATGTTCGCCGTGGCGGGCCTTGCGACCGGCGCCGGCATGACCATCCATGCCGGACGGGAGGCGGTCGAGGACTCGACCGTGGTCGCCAGGCTGAAGGCGGCGGGCGCGATCGTCATCGGCACGCTGCAGATGACCGAAGGCGCCTATTCCGATCACCATCCAGCCATCACCCCTCCGAAGAACCCCTGGGCGCACGACCACTGGCCGGGCATCTCGTCGAGCGGCCCGGCCGTCGCGGTCGCGGCCGGTCTCAGTTTCGGCACGATCGGCTCGGATACCGGCGGCTCGATCCGCTGGCCGTCGGCCGCCAATGGCCTGACCGGGCTGAAGCCGAGCTGGGGCCGGGTCAGCCGGCACGGCGTCTTTCCGCTCGCGCCGACGCTCGACCATGTCGGGCCGATCGCGCGCAGCGCGGCGGATGCCGCGGTGCTGCTGGCGGCGATCGCCGGTGCCGACCCCGCCGATCCGACCTGCCGGCACGCGCCCGTGCCGGCGCCGCCGCCGGAACCGCCACGCTCGCTTGCCGGAATGCGGCTCGGCGTCGATCCGGCCTGGAACACCGCGGGCGTCGATCCGATGGTGCAGCAGGTCCTCGGCGACGCGCTGGCCGTCTTCGGTTCGCTCGGCGCCGATGTCGTCGACATTGCCTTTCCGGATGTCGACGAGGCGGTCGCGGACTGGTCGCCGCTTTGCGCCGTCGAGGCGGCGGTCGCCCATGCCGAATTCTATCCGTCCCGCGCCCGCGACTACGGCCCGGTGCTCTCCGGCGTCGTGGAGGCCGGGCTTCAGGTCTTGGGGACCGCGCTCCACGCCATCAGGCTCCGCCGCCGCGCCTTCGCCGGCCGCGTCGCGGCCCTCCACGGCGCGGTCGATCTGATCCTGACCCCGGTCCACCCCTTCCCGCCGCTGTCGCTCGCCACCATCCGGAGCCTCGGCGAACAGCCGGCGCTGATCGCCGCACTGCAGCGCTATACCTGCCCGTTCAACATGACCGGCCAGCCGACCCTCACGCTGCCTGGCGGCTTTTCAGCCGACGGCCTGCCGCTCGCCTTCCAGCTCGTCGGGCCGGATCTCGGCGAAGCCGCGCTGATCGCAGCCGGCATGGCGTTCCAGGCTGCGACCGACTGGCACCGCCGCCGCCCGTCCCCCACAATGCCGCCTGACAGGAGCCGGCGGCAATGACATCATCGCCCCTGAAGGAGATGGCCTTGAGCTCGCAGACCGCCCCCCTCCGCCCACGCCTCTTCCATGGCTGGCTCGTGGTCGCGGGCGCCTTCGCCGTCATGTTCGTCGGTTTCGGCTCCGCCTATACGTTCAGCGCCTTCGTCGAACCGCTGCAGCGCGATTTCGCCGCCTCCCGCGGCTCGGTCTCGCTGGTCTTTTCACTGGCCGGCTTTCTCTATTTCGGCCTCGGCGTGATCAGCGGGCCACTCGCCGACCGCTGGGGTTCGAAAAGCCTTGCCGTCATCGGCATGCTGCTGACCGGCGGCGGACTGATCGCCGCCGGGCTCGCGACCAGCCTCGTCCAGGTCTATCTCGCCTATGGCCTCGGCGTCGGTCTCGGCGTCGGCGCCTCCTATGTGCCCGTCGTCGGCGCGGTGCAGCGCTGGTTCGTCCGGCGCCGCGGCTTCGCCTCGGGCATCGCCGTCAGCGGCATCGGCGTCGGCACATTGGCCATGCCGCCGCTCGCCGCCGCGCTGATCGCGGGCTTCGGCTGGCGCCAGGCCTATGTCATGCTCGGTCTGCTCGCCGCCGTGATCGGCATCGGCATGGCCCTGCTGATCGAAAACGATCCGCGCGACCGCGGCCTCAATCCCGACGGCGATCCGGTCGAGCCGGGCGTCGCGCGCGCCGCGCCCGAAGGGTTTCCAGTGCGCGCGGCCGTCGGCTCGGGCCGCTTCGTCGGCCTCTACATTGCCTGCGTCTTCTGCTCGTTCGGCCTGTTCGTGCCCTTCGTGCATCTCGTGCCCTATGCACTCGACCATGGCGTGGCGCAGGGCTCCGCCGTGCTCCTGGTCGGCATTATCGGCATCGGCAGCACGGCCGGCCGGTTCTTCCTCGGCGACCTCGCCGACCGGATGGGGCGCAAGAACGCGCTCACCGCCATGTTCGCCGGCATGGCCCTGTCGATGGCGATCTGGGCCCTGGCCGGCAGCTTCTGGCCGCTGGCGGTGTTCGCCTTCGCCTATGGCGTCTTCTATGGCGGGTTCGTCGCGATCATACCGTCGCTGGTCATGGACTATTTCGGCGGCCGCAATGTCAGCAGCATCATCGGCGTGCTCTATACCAGCGTCGCCTTCGGCACGCTGGTCGGGCCGACGGCGGCGGGCTTCGCCTTCGACTTCTCCGGCAGCTACCAGGTGCCGATCCTGGCCAGCACGGCGGCCGGCCTGCTGGCCGCCGTCATCGTCGCGGCCTTGCCGAAGGCGGCCGCCGCGCCACGGAGCTGATCCCCGCGGCCATCGGACGGGATTGCCGTCAGGGCGTCGCGACATAGCCGTCGCGGCGCGGATCGGCAGCCCCGGTCAGGACGCCGGTCGCGGGATCCACCGCCACGGCCTGCATGCCGCCGACGCGCATGGTCCAGCCGCCGGGGTGCAGCTGGATATCGTGCCCGCGCTCGCCGAGCGCGGCGATCACATCCGGCGCGATGCGATCTTCCGGCTCGACCACGCGGCCGTCCCACAGCCGCGCCCGCGGCGCCTCGATCGCCTCCTGCAGCGGCAGGCCGAACTCGACATGGTGCACGAAGGCCTGGGCCTGGGTCTGCAGGATGCCGTAGCTGCCGGGCGTGCCGAGCGCCAGCACCGGCTTGCCGTCGCGCAGCGAGATCGACGGCGACATGCACATCAGGAGGTCGCCGCCCGGCCTGGACCGGTTCGGGCTTTCCGGCTGGACGTCGGCCCAGTAGAGGAAATTGTTGAGGCAGAGCCCGGTGCCCGGCACCACGACGCCGCTGCCGAAGGGGCTGCCGAGGCTCTGGGTGATGCAGATGAGATTGCCCTCGCGGTCGGCGATCGAGAACGAGGTGGTATGGGCGGGGTCCTCGCCATGGCCGGCCATCCACTGTTCGGTCGGTCCCGCGATCGGCTTGCCGTCGGCGAGGCGGCGGCGCAGGCGCGCGACCGTCTCGTCGGACATGATCGCGGCGAGCCTGTCCGGCGGCGGATTGTTGTGGGCGATGCGCTCGCCCGCGGCCAGCCGGATGGCGCGGTAGACCCGGTCGAGATGCTCGACGCCATTATGGGCCAGCCCCTTGAAATCGACACCCTCCAGGATCCGCAGGGTCAGCAGGAACTGGAAGCCTTCGCAGGGCGGCGGCGGCACATGCACGGTCAGGCCGCGATAGGAGCCAGCCAGGGGCTCGCGCCAGGCTGGCTTGAAGTCGGTGAGATCGGCGAGCGTCATGATACCGCCGAGGCTCTTCAGATGGGTCACGATGCGCTCACCGAGCGGCCCGCCATAGAGATAGCCCGGGCCGTTCTCGGCAAGGCCGCGCAAGGTCGCGGCGAGGTCCGGCTGGCGCAGCACGGCGCCGAGCCTGATGCCGCCGGCCGGCAGGTAGGCCTTGGCCCAGTTGTCGTAGAGCGCCGGATAGCCCGCGAGCACCGGCTTCTGCTCGGCAAACTCCTCGACGCCGAACTCGGCGAGCGCGAAGCCGTCCTCGGCCAGGGCGATCGCCGGCGCCAGCACATCGGCGAGCGACTTGCGGCCATAGGTCCGTACCAGCTCGGCCCAGCCGGCGAGATTGCCGGGCGTACCGACCGGCAGCGCGCCGCGCTCGAGCTCGGCCCGTTCGCGGAACCGCTCGACCGGAAAGCTCGCCGGGATCTTCGGCACGAAATCCAGGACGCGCACACGCTTTTCCGCAGCGACCCACATGGTGGCGAGCCCTTCGCCGGCAAGGCTCGACATGAAGGGTTCGACCACGTTCAGCGCGGCGGCGGTCGCCGCCGCAGCGTCGAAGGCATTGCCGCCGCTCGCGAGCACCCGTGCGCCCGCCTGCGCCGCCAGCGGGTGCGCCGCCGCCACCATGCCGTGGAGCGAAGTTATCGTCGGTCGCCGTCCGTGCATGTCCTCGTGTCCCCTTGAAACTGCTTGTTGTCGCGATCGGGATCATAGCCAGCCCGGATCGGCGCGCCTCACCCGTGTCGGCAGGTCTCGCATGCGATGGACAGGCTCCGTCCGGCACAGGACTGTTGACCGGCGCGGCCATAATGGCTTCGGCTGGGTGCGCCTATATTGATGCGTCGAGAGCCGGCCGCGCCGGGCCGAAGCCGAGGAGATCCGCCATGGCCGCCGTGCAAGGAACCGTACTCGACCGCATCGGCCGGACGCCGCTCGTCGCGCTGCGGCGGATCGGCGTGCCGCACGGCAGCCGGATCCTTCTCAAGCTCGAGGACGAAAACCCGACCGGCAGCATGAAGGATCGCATGGCGCTCGCCATGATCGAGGCGGCCGAGGCCGACGGCCGGCTGAAGGCCGGCGGCGCCGTGGTCGAATATACCGGCGGCAGCACGGGCGTGTCGCTCGCGCTGGTCTGCGCCGTCAAGGGCTATCCGCTGCACATCGTCTCGTCCGACGCCTTCGCCCGGGAGAAGCTGGACCACATGGCGGCCCTCGGCGCGAAGCTGACCATCGTCCGAAGCGAATCCGGCCGGATGACGGAGAAGCTGACGCGCGACATGGTCGAGGCAGCGCGGGTGATCGCCGGCGAGACGAAAGCCTTCTGGACCGATCAGCTCAAGAACACCGACCAGCTCGCGGCCTATCACGCCATGGCCGAGGAGATCCTGCAGGATAGCCGCGGAAGGGTCGACGGTTTCGTTCAGGCGGTCGGCACCGCGGCCTCGCTGCGGGGCATGGCCGAGACGCTGCGCCGCCACGACGGCGCGACCGCGATCGTCGCGGTCGAACCGGCGGAATCGCCGGTTCTCTCCGGCGGCGCCGCGGGCGGCCACAAGATCGACGGGATCGGCGCCGGTTTCGTCGTGCCGCTCTGGCACGACGGCATCGCCGATCGGATCGAGCCGGTCTCGACCGAGGAGGCTTCTGCCATGGCGCTGCGGCTCGCACGCGAGGAAGGCCTGTTCGCGGGCACCTCGACGGGGGCCAATGTGGTGGCGGCGCTGCGCCTTGCCGAAAGGCTGCGGCCCGGCGCGACCGTCGTCACCATCATGTGCGACACGGGGATGAAATATCTCAGCAAGAAATAGCCGCCGCGCCGCCGAACCTCAGGCCGCTTTCGAGATCGCCGCCATCCGGCCGCCGACGGCGCGGATCTGGCGCGGTCCGGCCATCCAGATCGCGGCGGCCGACAGGAGGCTGAGCACGATCGCGATCGAGAAGGCGAGCGTATAGTCGCCGTAGCGGTCGTGCAGCAGGCCGGTCAGCCAGGGACCGGCCGCGCCGCCGCCGAGCGCGACGAACATGACGGTGCCGAAGATCGTGCCGAAGTTCCGCCCCTGGAAGATCTCGGCCACCACGGCGCCCATGATCGAGGTCAGGCCGTAGCCGAGGAAGCCCTGCGTGAACACCATGAGATAGAGCAGGACCAGCGCCGGCGTGTGCTGCAGGGCGATCAGGAGCGCGAAGCAGATGGCGAAGCCGACGGTGGAGATGGTCCAGACCCATTCCCGGCCGATCCGGTCGGAGACGTAGCCGAGCGCGATCTGGCCGGGAATGCCGACGAGGCTGACGAGGCCGAGCGCCCAGGCCGACAGGGTCGAGGAAAAGCCGATCTCGACCAGATATTTGGTCTGGTGCACCTGCACCGCGTACCAGACATAGAGGCCGCAGAAATAGCCGAGCGCGAGCCACCAGAACCGCGCGGTCTTCAGCGCGCGGCCGAGCGTCCAGTCGACCGCCACCCAGGCGGGATCGACGACATTGGACCCCTGCGCGGCGGCGGCCGGGCCGGAACCGCTGTCGCCGTCGGGCTTGAGGCCGATGTCTTCCGGCCGCTTGCGCAGCAGCAGGTTGAGCGGCGCGAGAACGACGAGAATGAGAATGCCCATCGTGGTGCTGGCCGAACGCCAGCCGGCACCGTCGATCGCCATCTGGACCCAGGGCAGCAGCGTCACCGAGCCGATGCCGACGCCGGCAAAGGCGAGGCCCACGGCGAGGCCGCGCCGGCGGATGAACCAGTTCGGCAGATAGAGCGACTGGCCGGAATAGCCGAGGCAGACGCTGCCCGCACCGACCAGGACGCCGATGGTCACATAGAGATGCCAGGGCTGTGTCGTGAGCGGGGCGAGCAGCAGCCCCGCCCCCATCAGGACGACGCCGATCTCCATCACCGTGCGCGGACCGGTGCGGTCCATCAGCTTGCCCATGAGCGGGCTCAGCACGGCCGAGATCAGGAAGCCGAAGGAGAAGGCGCCGGCCGTAACGCCGCGCTCCCAGCCGAACTCGTCGAGGATCGGCGCGAAGAACAGCGAGAAGGACGTGCGCGCGTTGACTCCGATGCCCATGGTGACGAAGGTCACCGCGACGATGATCCAACCATAAAAGAACGGCAGACGGCGCATCCTGGCTCCCCGCGGTCCCGACCGGGCCCTCGCGCACTATGGCCGCCCTCCCGGGCAAGGAGAAGCGCGGCCCCGGAATGGCCCGCATGACGGCCGCCCCGCGCGATTTTACCTCGGAAGGAATGGACCGCCCATCGGCCGCTCGGCGGAGCGCACGCGGCGATTCAGGCCGGCGCCCGCTTTGCCTCGTCCGTCCCGGCGCGTTCGAGCCCGCGCGGCCGGCCGATCAGCACGGCGGCGAGCGGCACCAGTGCAATGCCGGCGGCCGCCAGCATGACGCGGTCCGGCCCTCGTCCTTGCATCAGCAGCGCCCCGCAGCTCGCGCCGAGGCCGATCGCAAGATTGACCACCGCGGCGTGGATCGCCGCCGCCGGCATCGCGGCGGCGCCGGAGGTCCTGAGCATCCAGATCTGCAGCCCGGCGAACAGGACCGAAACGGCACCGCCCCAGGCCGCCACCAGGGCCAGCGTCACGAGCGGCCCGAGCGCCGGCCCGGCGAGACCGAGGCCGACCAGAGCCGCCACCAGCACGGCGAAGCCGCCGGCGATCAAAGGCCGCATGTGCCGGTCGGCCAGCGCGCCGGTCAGCATGTTGCCGAGAACGCCCGCCGCACCGAAAGCGGCGAGCGAGGCCGACACCATCGCCTCGGCCGTGCCGGGAACGGCCCTCAGATAGGGTTCGATGAAGGTATAGGCCGCGAAATGGCCGATCGCCATCAGGGCGGTCACGCCATAGATGGTGCGCATGGCGCCCTCGCGCAGCACCGCGGCCATCGAGCGCCAGCCGGCGACGGCAGGGGGCCCGACCGGCGGCAGCAGGACCGCTATCGTCACGCCGGTGACCAGGCCGAGCGCCGCGATCGCCGCGAAGGCGAAGCGCCAGCCGCTCATCTCGCCGACGAGATTGGTCAGCGGCACGCCAAGCACGATCGCCACCGTAATGCCGCCGAAGACGATGGCGGTGGCAAGTCCCAGGCGCTCGCGCGGCACGATCTCGGCCGCAACCGCCGTCGCGACCGCCCAGAAGCAGCCATGCGCGACCGCCCCCGCCATGCGCGCGGCGAGAAAGCCGGCGAAGCCGGAGGACTGGGCCGCCACGGCATTGCTCGCCGCCAGGGCGAAGACCAGCGCGACCAGCAGCTGCTTGCGCGGCAGGGCCTTGAGCAGGATGGGCGAGAGCAGCCCCGCCGCCGCGCCGATCCAGGCATAGACGGTGACCGAGAGGCCGATCTCCGCCGCCGGGCGATCGAACGCGCCGGCAATGGCCGACATGAGGCCGACCGGCGCGAATTCGGTCGTGACGATGCCAAAGGCGGCGACCGCGAGCGCGAGGACGCCGAGCCAGGCACGCGCCGTGTTCCCAGGTGGATGCTCCGCCATGCCGTTTCAGGTCCCTGCCGCCGCAACAGCGGCGGTTCATGGCGCCGCGCCGGTCTCGATGCATCCGTGCGGGCCGCCGTCCTACAGAAACCGCACCCTAGTGCGGCGGATGGCCGCCACCCTACGCATAAAAAATTCACCCGGCGGGAATGCCGGCCCGCCGTTCTGCTAGGGTCGGCCGCCGCCAGCCGGCAAAGACGGGAATGGAACGCTCATGGTCAGCCAGCCGCATCGGCCACACGAAGAGCACATGACCTATCCGCCGCTCGATACGCTGAAGCCGGTGGCCGACAATGTCTGGATCGTCGACGGTCCGATCGTCCATTTCGGCATGCCCTGGCCGAAAATGCCGTTCTCGACACGGATGACGGTCATCCATCTGCGCGAGGGCCTGTTCGTCCATTCGCCGACGCCGCTCACGGCGCCGCTGCGGGCGGAGATCGCGGCGATCGGCACGCCGCGCTGGCTGATCGGGCCGAACCGCATCCACTATTCCTGGATCGCCGACTGGGCCACGGCCTATCCCGCGGCCGAGATCTATCTGGCACCGCGCATCGCCGAACAGGCAGGGCCGGCCTTCACCCTGTGCGGCCGCGACCTGACGACGCGGGACGGCTATCCCTGGGACGACGAGATCGCGACCCTGCCGATCGCCGGCAGCTACATGACGGAGGTGGAGTTCTTCCACCTGCCGAGCCGGACCCTGGTCCTGACCGACCTCATCGAGAATTTCGAAGCCGACAAGCTGCCTTCCACCTTGCATCGCTGGCTGACGCGCATCGCCGGCGTCCAGGCGCCAGGCGGCAGCATGCCGCGCGACATGCGCCTGACCTTCGCCCGGCAGAAGCGGCAGCTGAAGGCCGCGGTCGAAACCATGATCGGCTGGCAGCCGGAGCGGATCATCATCGCCCATGGACGCTGGTTCGAAACCGACGGCGCCGCGGCGCTGCGGCGCGCCTTTTCCTGGCTCCTCAGGGCTTGAGCACGATCGTGCGGCACGCCCCTCGTCGCCGACAATGGAGCGCCCCGGCGGCGCAGCGCGGCCGGCACCGTCTCGCGGGCGATACGGCCGGCGGCAAGGGCCCTGCGTTCGGTTGCCGCCGCGAGATCGCCTCGAACCGGCGATAGCCTGCGGCTGGCGCCGTTTTTGCACGGATCGCCAACAAAGGGTGCACTGAACGTCAAGCGCCGGCTTTCAAAATGGTCTTGACTACCCTTCGGCCGATCACTCGACCGTGGGCTCACCACGCAACGACAAACATGAGGATTGCGCCTTTGCCTTGACGGAACACCGGAGGGAGGTGGGGTCATGCGCGTTCGATATTCCACGGCGGAAGCAACGCCTCCGGCGCAGAAGCGCGCCTGGGTCGATGCCGTCGCCAAGACCTACTTCCCGCTCGATCTGCGCTTCCGGAGCACGAGCGAAGCCTTTCGCGGCGTGCTGGACGTGTGGCCGCTCGGCGCCGTGTCCATCTCGCGCAACGTCTCCGACGCCCTCCTCTACCGGCGCCATGAACACCATCTGTTGCACGAGAGGGAGGAGAACTTCCTCATCACGATGCCCGAATGCTGTCCGGTGAGGTTCGTCCAGGACGGGCGGGACACGCACTGCCCGCCCGGCGCCATGCTGGTCGAGCGCAGCCATCTGCCTTACGAATTCAGCTATGCGGAGGCGAATGCGCTCTGGGTCCTGAAGGTGCCCAGCACGGTCCTGCGGGCGCGCATCCGCCGGCCGGAGCGGCTTGCGACCCTCAGCTTCGATGCGGTGAAGGGCGCGGGCGGCCTTTTCGTCGACATGATCCGAAACGCCGCCATGCGCGTCGACGAGCTCGACGCAAATGCGCGCGAAGTCGCCGGGCGGCACCTTGTCGACATGCTGGCGCTCGCCATCGAAGGCGACGGACGCGCGCTCGGCAGCGGCTCGTCCACCGTCCGCAAGGCACATCTGCAGCGCATCGAGCACTATGTGCGCACGCATCTGTCGCAGCCGCTGCTGTCGCCGGCCATGGTGGCGGAGGCTTGCGGGATCTCGCTGCGCTATCTGCACGCCGTCTTCGAGGACACGGGCGAGTCCGTCGCCGGCTGGATTCGGGAGCAGCGGCTCCTGATCTGCAAGGACGCCCTGACCGATCCGACCGACCGGCGCTCGATAGCCGAGATCGCCTTTGCGGCCGGCTATCGCGATCAGGCGCAATTCAGCCGCCACTACCGCGCGCGTTTCGCCTGCACGCCTTCGGATACGCGGTCAGCGATCCTCCGACAGAGGGCTTGAACGACGATCGCCGGCCGGCGAGCCCGATCCTGCGGCGCAGGTCCGCAACTTCAAAAACGGAACCGCGCCGGGATCTCGTCCCGGCGACAGCCGAGGCCGGATAGCCAGAGGAGTCATGGCATTGGAGAATCTGCGCGTTGCAGTGGATGTCGGCGGCACGTTCACCGACATCTGCATCATGGACGAGACGACCGGCCTGATCCGGATCGAGAAGATCGCGTCCTCGAAGGATCCGATCGACGGCATCATGGCCGGGATCGGCAAGGCCGGCATCGACCTGGAGCAGGTCGCACTGTTCTCGCACGGGACGACCGTCGCCACGAACGCATTGATCACCCGCCGCCTGCCGCGCACCGCGATGATCTGCACGGCCGGCTTCCGTGACGTGATCGAAATCCGCCGCGCAAACAAGGAGGATCTCTGGGATGCCTACAAGGACGTCGTGCGCCCCTATGTGCCGCGCCGGGACAGGCTGACCGTCAGCGAGCGTGTCGACGCCAGCGGCAAGGTCGTCACCCCCCTCGACGAAGCCGGCGCCCGCAAGCTTGCCCGCGTTCTGAAAAAACGCGGCGTCGCGGCGATCGCCATCTGTTTCATGAACGCCTATGTCAACGGCGAGAACGAACGGCGCATGAAGGCCATCCTCGAGGAGGAGCTGCCGGGCGTGCCCGTCTCGACATCGTCGGGCGTGCTGCCGGAAATCTTCGAACACGAACGCTTCTCGACCACCGTCGTGAATGCCGCGCTGAGCCCCGTCGTCGTCGACTACACGACCAGGCTCGGCGACCGTCTGAAGGAGGACGGATACAAACGCGACCTTCTGCTTCTGCATACCGGCGGGGGGGGGATGACCCCGGCCAGCGTCAAGGACTTCGCCGCCCGCCTCGCCGGCTCGGGCATTGCGGCCGGCGCCATCGCCAGCCGGCACATCGCCATGCTGTGCGGCTTCAAGAACTCGATCGGCCTCGACATGGGCGGGACCTCGACGGACGTCTCGCTCGCCTATGAGGGCCAGTCCCGCGTCACCAAGGACTGGCATATCGAGTTCGGCTATCCCATCCGCTTCGCCTCCATCGAGGTGCTGACAATCGGAGCCGGCGGCGGCTCGCTCGCCTGGACGGACGAAGCGGGCTCGCTGCGCAACGGCCCGCAGTCAGCCGGCGCCCATCCGGGGCCCGCCTGCTATGGCGAAGGCAACAGGCAGCCGACCAACACGGATGCCAATGTCGTGCTGGGGCGGCTCGGCACCAACCTCGCCGGCGGCAAGATCAGGCTCGATGCGGAGCTCGCCGCCGCAGCGGTGCAGGAGGGCGTCGCCGCGCCCTTCAAGCTCGGATTGCACGAGGCGGCCGAAGCCATCGTCCAGGTCGCCAACGCCAATATGTCCGATGCGGTGCGCCTGATCTCCATCAGCCGCGGCTACGATCCGCGCGACTTCGCCCTCGTCGCCTTTGGCGGCGCGGGCGCGCTGCACGGCGTCGACATCGCGCGCGAGCTCGCGATCCCGGTCGTGATCGTGCCGCCCAATCCCGGCGTCACCTCGGCACTTGGCTGCCTGCTCGTCGACATCCAGCACGACTTCTCGGAGAGCTACCTGATGGCGGCCGCCGAGGCCGAGCCGTCGAAACTCGAGGCCGAGTTCCAACGCCTGGAAGCCGGCGCGCTGAAGCGCCTCGTGCACGAGGGCGTTGCCGCGCAGGACATCGCCATGCAGCGCTCGGTCGACATGATGTATCAGGGGCAGTGGCGCTCGCTCGCCGTGGATGCGCCGAGCCCGATCCGCTCGATCGCGGACCTCGTCCAGTCGTTCCACGCCCAGCATGAACGCGAATACAATTTCCGTCGCGACGATGCGCCGGTCGGGCTTTACCGCATCAACCTGAAGGCGGTCGGCGTCGTGCCGAAGGCCGCCCTCGGCACGCACGAGCCGATCGGTCGGGAGCCGGAGCCGTTCGCGCGCCGCGCGGTCTGGTTCGGCGGCCAGGCGGTCGATACGCCGATCTACGAGAGGTCCGCACTGCCGGCCGGCTGGAAGCTGCAGGGTCCGGCGGTCGTCGAACAGGTCGATTCCACCGTCCTGGTGCCGCCCGGCACCACGATGGAAGTCGACCGCTATCTCAACATCATCATCAGGGTTTGAGGATTTTCGCCATGACCACGCGCACCCTCGATCCCGTCACCTTCGAAGTGCTGAAGAACTCCTTCATCACCAGCGTCGACCAGATGGCCGAGCAGATCCTGCGGACCTGCTATTCCTTCGTCATCTACAATCGCGACTTCTCGAGCGCCTTGCACGATGCCCGCGGCGATTCCGCCGCGCAGGGCAACCAGGACATCGCCGTCCATGTCGGCACCTTGCATTTCACCTGCAAGGACGTGATCCGCGCCTTCGGCGACGACATCCACCCCGACGATGTCTTCGCCATCAACGACCCCTATGCCGGCGGCACCCACTTCTGCGACGTGCGGCTGATCCGGCCCATCTTCGCCGACGGCAAGCTGATCGCCTTCAGCCAGTCGAACGGCCACTGGTCGGACGTCGGAGGCAGCGTGCCCGGATCCTTCGATGTCGCCGCCCGCGACATGTTCCGCGAGGGCCTGCGCATCACTCCCGTCCGCCTCGTCGACAAGGGCCGCTTCTGCCGCGACGTCGCGAACCTCATCGCAGCCAATACGCGCGATCCGGTCTCGATCATCGGCGACATCCAGGCCCAGTCCCAGGCGACGAAAGTCTGCGAGCGCGAAATATTGCGCCTCGTCGGCAAATATGGCCGCGACACGGTCGAGACCGGGCTTGCGGCGGTGCAGGACTATGTCGAGCGCTCGATGCGCCAGCGCCTCTCGGCAATCCCCGACGGGACCTGGGAGACCCAGGACTTCATCGACCGCGACCCGGCCGGCGGCGAAGGCCTGATCCCCATCAAGGTCAAGATGACCATCAAGGGCGACAGGGTGACCTACGACTTCACCGGCAGCCATCCGACCATCGCCTCGATCTACAATTCGGCCTTCGGGGCGACGTTCTCGGCGGTGGCGGCGGGGATGAAGACCTTCTTCCCCGACCTGCCGCTGAACAGCGGGTTCTATCGCGTCTTCGACATCGTCGCGCCCGAGGGCAGCATCGTCGACGCCAAGTGGCCGGTTGCGGTCACCGGCTTCCTGATGCCGTTCGAGAAGATCATGAACTCGATCTACGAGATGTGGTCGGCGATCATGCCGGAGCGGGCGATCGCCTGCGCCTTCAATCTCGAATACCTGCTGACCGGCGGCGTCGACGGCCGGCTCAGGGAAAAACCGATCTTCATGTTCTACGACTGGCTGCCCGGCGGCTGGGGCGGCCGCAACGGCAAGGACGGCGCCAACGTCACGACCGCCTGTTTCGGCACGGGGCTGATGGCGCAGCCGGTCGAGGGGCAAGAGCGCGCCAACCCGATCCTCACGACCGAATTCGAGGTGCTCAAGGACTCCGCCGGCCCGGGCAAGTGGCGCGGCGGCGTGGGCGTGCGCAAGACCTCGCGCATGCTCGAGGCCGAGCAGACGGTCATCTCCTATATCTGCGACCGCGAGCGCGCGGTGGTCTGGGGCATCGAGGGCGGGCTGCCGTCGATGCCCCACGGCCTTGCGCTGACGCGTGCCGATGGACGCGAGGAATGGCTCGGCTCGATCTTCTCCGACGTGCCGATCGGACCGGGAGACGTGTTCTCCCGCCCGACCGCCGGCGGCGGCGGTTTCGGCGATCCGCTCGAGCGCGCCCCGAAGGCGGTGTGCGAGGACGTCGCCGACGACTATGTCTCGATCGAACGCGCCGCGAAGGACTATGGCGTCGTCATCCGGACCATCGACGTCGATACCTGCGCCTATGAGGTCGACGAGGCGGCAACACGCGCGCTGCGAAGCGAGATCCGCCGGGACCGCCGCGGCTGGCTCGCGGCCGATCCCGAGACGGTGGCGGCCGACTACCGGGCCGGCAAGCTCGACAAGCTGGACGTGGTTCGCCGCCACGGCGTGCTGCTCGACTGGAACACCGGCGAGCTCCTGCCCAAATCGACCGCGCAGTTTCGCGAGATGTTCGAGAAGCGCTCGGCCGTGAAATGGAGCTAGGCCGCGCGCGATCGATGGCGTCGGTGCACGCACCGGCGCCGTCGCCTTGCAGAAGCGGCAGCGTGCCGCAGACGGATGCGGGCACGATTGCCGCAAATCCCGGCGGCCCCTGCCCGCCCATGCCCGCATCCGGAACACGGAGCCTAGAAAAGCGACACGTCTTGCCTCAATTTATCCCACCCCAAGTAATTGACTAGGCGTATCTTTTTAATAATCTGTCCACAGTCCACAGATTGGGATCGACCTGCGGATGACACTCTCCCGAAGCAAGGCGCGGCCAGGCAAGGATGCCGAGACGGCGAAGACCAAGCGGTCTTCGGCAAGCCTGCGCGTGCGGCGTTTGCTGCAGGTGCCGAGCCTGTCCGACCAGGTGCGCATGCATCTGCTGACGGAAATGACGTCGGGGCGCCTGCAGCCCGGCGACCGCATCAACGAAGCGGAGATGTCGCGCAGCCTCGGCATCAGCCGCAATCCGATCCGGGAAGCCGTTTCCGGCCTCGCTCAGCGGGGCTTTCTCCTGTCGGCCCAGCGGCGCGGCCATTTCCTGCGTCGTTTCACGATGGAAGACGTCAACGACGTCTATGCGTTCCGGATCTGCGTCGAGACCTTTGCCCTGCGGGAGGCGATGCCGCGAATGTCGGAAGCCGACAGGCAGGGTTTCGACCGGCTGTTCAGGCGCATGGTGGCGGCGGCGACGGCCGGCCGGCTCGGCGAGCTGCAGCAGATGGACATGCTGTTCCATCGGCGCATCTGCGAGCTGTCCGGCAGCCGCAGGGTGCTCTGGGCCCATGAGGGCATCGACACCGAGGTCCAGATGCTCATGGCCCTGGTCGACCTTGGTCAGGAGAGCGCGATGGAGACCGCTCTGGTCCACGAGCCGATCGCACGGGCCATTGCTTCCGGCAATGTCGCGCAGTCGGTCGCCGCGCTCGAGGACCATCTGCGCAAGGCCTGGGCGAATGTCGTGGCCAAGTGTGAAGACATCGGCTCGGCCAAGCGTCGCGCCGCCCGGCAGAAAGACCCCAAACTCGCGCTGACGCGTGGCTGACCCTGCACGAAGGAGGACAGGATGAAGTTTGCGCCAAGCAAGCTCTTCATCGAGAGCTACGACAAATGTCCGAACTGCGGCCTTCTCATCTACGAGAAACCGGCCTTTGCGACGAATGATCCAGTCATCGCCGATGGAAAGACCTTCTGCTCGCAATGGTGCGTCGACTGGGATCGCGATCGCGCCGACAGGCGGCGGGCGAAGGAAGAAGGCCTGAAGGGGAACAACCACGGGAGGGTTCCATGATTTCGAAACGTGTCTTCAGCGCCCTGCTGCCGGGCGCGGCGCTCTACGGCCTGGCTGGCCGCGCGAGGGCGCAGGAGAGCATCACCGTCGGCATGGCCCTCGCCTATTCCGGTTGGATGGAGGCCTATGACGGCGAGGCCGCCAAGATGGCCGAGCTCTGGTTCGAGCAGCGCAACGCCAAGGGCGGTCTCCTCGGCAAGCAGATCAACATCCTCACGGCGGATACCAAAACCGACCGCGTCGAGGGCGCCAAGGTCGGCAAGCAGCTCATCGAGCAGGGTGCCAAGCTGCTCATCGTCTCGGCCGACTATGACTACGGCGCGCCGGCCGCGCTCCAGGCGCAGCGCGCCAATGTCATCTCGACCTTCATCGGCGCCTCGGATCCCAAGGCGGGCGTCGTCGGCGTCGGCCCGCTCTCCTTCACGGCCAACAATGCCGGCCAGCTCGAAGGCGCCATCATGGCGGAATGGGGCTACGAGAAGAAGAATTTCCGCAACGGCTACATGCTGGTCGACGAGACGATCGAATACAACAAGTCCGTCGGTGCCGGCTATGAGTGGAACTTCCCCAACCGTGGCGGCAAGATCGCCGGACGCGACACGTTCAAGGGCCTCGATCCGACGATCAACTCGCAGATCACGCGGCTGAGCGACGCCATCCGGAGCGCCAGGGTCGATCACGTGATGCTGTGCTCGACCAATCCGGGCGCGGCGAGCTCGCTGCGGCAGCTTCGGGCAGCCGGCATCGGCCTGCCCGTCCTGAGCGCGACCGCCATGGACGGCACCTATTGGCTCAATTCTGTGCCGGGCCTGAAGGATTTCTATCTGCCCGTGCAAGCGCTGACGGTCGATGACCCGCGCCCGGCGGTGAATGCCTTGACTGCGGCCTTCGCCAGGAAATTCGGCAAGCCCCCGACCACCCAGTACGCCTATCCGATCTATGCCTGGCTGGATCTCTGGGCCGAGGCGGTCACAAAGGCCGGCACGGTCGACGGCGCCAAGGTCGTCGCCGAGATGAACCAGATGAAGGAAGCGCCGACCGTTCTCGGGCCGCGGACCTTCACCCCGAAGCTGCATATCCAGACCACGATGCCGATGTTCGTCGTGTCCTATGAGGGCGACAAGCGCGCGCTGGTCGAGGAGGTCCGCATCAAGGACACGATCCCGGAGGCCGTTCTCTATCGCCTCAGGACCTAGCCAGGATGTCGAACCGGTCAGGATGCCGACGATGCCGGCCATGATGCACCAAGATGCGGGGGCCTCTGCGGGCCGGGCCGAGCGCGGGCTCGCGAATACCCCGGTTCTCGCCGCCCAGAGCCTCTCCGTCAGGTTCCAGGACCTGGCGGCGATCGAGGACGTCTCGCTCTCTCTCGCGCGCGACGAGGTGCTCGGTCTGATCGGCCCCAACGGGGCGGGGAAAACGACGCTGGTCAATTGCCTGACAGGGTTCCAGGCACCAAGCCGCGGCCGTGTCCTCGTCGATGGCGAGGACACGGCGGGGTGGCCGGCCGCGCGTTTTCGCGAGCGCGGGGTGGCGAGGACCTTCCAGGCGGGACGCCTGTTCCGGGACATGAGCGTCCTGCAGAACATCGAAGTCACGGCAACCGGACTGGGCCTCACCTTGCGGGCGGCCAAGGAGCACGCCCGGGCAATGCTCGATTGGATCGGCCTGGCGGACAAGGAACGCCTGGCCGCGGGCGCCCTTGCCTATACCGATCAGCGCCGGCTCGGCATGGCGCGGGCGCTGGTCCTGTCGCCGGCCTTCGTTCTGCTCGACGAGCCCGCCGCCGGCATGTCCGACGCGGAATGCGAGGAGATGATGGACCTCGTCTCCGCCATCCCGAGCCAGTTCTCCTGCGGCGTGCTGCTGATCGAGCACAACATGCATGTCGTCATGAACGTCTCGCACCGCATCCACGTGCTCGATGGCGGCAGGACCATCGCCGAGGGCACGCCGGAAGACGTCCAGAAGAACATGGCCGTGCTCGCGGCCTATCTTGGAATGGAGGGCTGATGAGCGCCTACCTCCGTCTCGAGGACATCCATGTCCGCTACGGCGACCTCGCCGCGGTGCGAGGCATCTCGCTCGACGTTCAGGAAGGCGAGATCGTCTGCATCATCGGTCCGAACGGAGCCGGAAAATCGACGACGTTCGCCGCGATCGCAGGCGGCGTCGCGCCGCATGCCGGTACTATCGCGCTGCGCGGCGAGAGCATCCTGGCGCTCCGTCCGGAGACCATCGCCCGGCGCGGCCTCTCGCTGGTGCCCGAGGGCCGGCACATCTTCGCAACCCTCACGGTGGAGGAGAACCTGCTCGTCGGCGGCTATATGCAGTCCGACCCGGCCTCGGCCAGGGCGGATCGCGAGCGGCTGCTCACGCTCTTTCCACGGCTTGCGGAGCGCCTGCGCTTTCCCGCCGGCCGCCTGTCGGGCGGCGAGCAGCAGATGCTGGCCGTGGCACGCGCGGTGATGACCCGGCCGCGGCTTCTTCTGGTGGACGAGCCCTCGCTTGGCCTCGCGCCGCGCATCATCGACGATGTCTACGCCATGCTGCTGGAGCTGAGACGGCGCGATGGCCTGACGCTGCTGATCAACGAGCAGAGCTCCAACCGCATCCTCAAATTCGCCGACCGCATCTATGTGCTGCGGGGCGGCCGCATCCATCTCGAGGGGCGCGCCGGCGATCTCCAGGACGGCGAGCGCATCCGGCAGGCCTATTTCGGCTTCGGCGAGGCCGCGTCCGCCAGACAGGAGACGGCGGCATGATCCAGTTTCTGCAAAACCTGATCGACGCCCTGAGCCTCGGCAGCATCTACGCGCTCGTCGCCCTCGGCATCGGCCTTCTCTTCGGCATCCTCCGGCTGATCAACTTCGCCCATGGCGACTACATCACGATCGGAGCCTATGCGCTGATCGTGCCGTCCGCGGACGTGACCGCCCGGCTGCTGATCGGCGGCCTGCCCTGGCCGCTGATGCTGCCGCTGATCTGCCTGATCGTCGTCATCGCGGCGCTCCTCACGGACGCTCTGGTGTTCCGGCCGCTGCGCCGCGCCTCCTCGCCCTCCCTGATGATCGCCTCCTTCGCGGTGAGCTACATCGTCCAGAACGCAGTGCTGATGGCCTACGGCTCCCGCCCGAAGGCCGTGGACCTGTGGAGCACCGCCAACACCCAGGTCCTGGTCGGCGAACTGCGCGTGCCGGTGCTCCAGCTCATCACGCTCGTCGTCACGCTCATCCTCATGACGGCCCTGACCGTGTTCCTCAAGCGAACCTCCTACGGCGTGCAGATGCGGGCGGCGGCCGAGGACTTCCGCATGGCGCAATATCTCGGCGTCCGCGGCAATGTCGTGATCGGCCTCGCCTTCGCGATCAGCGGCATGCTCGCCGGCGTGGTGTCGCTGCTCTACACGGCGCAGTCCGGCTCGCTCAGCCACATGATGGGAGTGCCGCTGGTGCTGTTCGCTTTCGTGGCGGTGGTCGTCGGCGGCATGGGCTCGCTCGTCGGAGCCGTGGTCGGCGGCTTCACCATCGGCTTCATCGTGACCATGCTCCAGGCCTATCTGCCTCCCGAACTGCGCGCCTTCCGGGACGCCTTCGCCTTTGCGATCGTGATCCTGGTCCTGCTCGTGCGGCCGGCCGGTCTCGTGTCGTCCAGCTCGTCCTTCGAACGCGTCTGAGGGACCATGACAAAACTGATCGCCCGCCACCAGACGCCGGTCATCCTGATCGCGATCCTCGGCCTCGTCGCCCTGGCGTCCGCCCTCGTCCAGGCCGACGGCCTCCAGGTGACCTTGACCGAGATGTTCATCCGCGTCGTCGCGGTCGTCGGCCTCTCGGTCTTCATCGGCAATTCCGGCATCATCTCGTTCGGCCATGTCGGCTTCATGTGCATCGGCGCCTATGCGGCCGCCTGGGCAACGGCCGATCCGACCTTCAAGGCGATCATGCTGTCCGGCCTGCCGGCCTTTCTGCGCGAGGAACAATATCCGTTCCTGCTCGCGATGGCCGGCGCCGTCGCCCTGCCCGCCCTGGTCGCGTTTCTCCTCGGCCTTGCCATCATGCGGCTCTCCGGCACGGCGGCCTCGATCGCGACATTCGCCTTCCTGATCATCGTCAACAGCGTCTATTCGAACTGGGATTCGCTGACCGCCGGCGTCTCCTCGATCATCGGCATCCCGACGGTGGTCGGGACGTGGACCGCCTGTGCCTTTGCCGCGCTGGCGGTTCTCGCCGGCTATCTCTTCCAGATCTCCCGCTTCGGCCTCATGCTGCGCGCGACACGGGACGACGCCGTTGCCGCCCAGGCCTCCGCCGTGAAGGTCGTCAGGGTCCGGCTCGTGGCCTTCGTCGCCAGCGCGGCGATCATGGGGGCGGCGGGCGGTCTCTACGCACAGTTCCTCGGCATCCTGACGGTCGATCCATTCTATCTCGGCCTGACCTTCGTCACGATCGCGATGCTGGTCGTCGGCGGCCTGTTCAGCCTCACCGGGGCGGTCGTCGGCGTGCTGTCGGTGACCGCGATCGTCGAACTGCTGCGCCTGTGCGAACGGGGGATCGGCATAGGCTCCAGCACGCTCGCGCTGCCGCAGGGAAGCCAGGAGATCGGCCTCGGCATCGTGATGGTGCTCATCCTCCTCTTCCGCCCCTCCGGCCTCACCTCCGGGCGGGAGATCACACTCATCGCAGAGCAGCCCAAGCCGGGATCGGCGGTGCCCCTGCCCGATCCCGGTTCCGTGCTGGCGCAAGAGGCATCACGAGGAGCAGGGCCATGACCGAGACAACCGCCCCGCCGCGCTGGCCCGATGGCGCGGCCTATATCGATGGCCGCTACATGCCGGTCGGCGAAGCCGCCATTCCGATCACCGACTGGGGCTATCGGCGCTCGGACGTCACCTATGACGTGGTCGGGGTGCGTGACGGAGCCTTCTTCCGGCTCGACGACCATATCGGCCGTTTCCGCCGTTCGATGGACATCTTTCGGTTCTCGCCGCGCGAAAGCGACGATGAGATCAAGGCCGTCCTGCACCGCTGCGTCGCGCTCGCCGGATTGCGGGACGCCTATGTCGCGATGGACTGCCTGCGCGGCCGTCCGCCGCGCGGGATGCCCTATCACCCGATCCATGCCCGCAACTACGTCACGGCTTTTGCGGTGCCGTGGATCTCGATCGTGACCGACGAGCAGATGGCGCGCGGCGCCCATCTCGTGATCGGCGAGACGCTGCGCATCCCGTCCCGCTCGGTCGACCCGACCGCCAAGAACTTCCACTGGGCCGACCTGACCCGCGGCCAGTTCGAGGCCCATGACCGCGGCGCCGACTTCTGCGTCCTGCTCGACGACAAGGACCTGGTCACCGAGGGGCCGGGCTTCAACGTCTTCGCCGTCATCGGCGGAAAGGTCGTGACGCCGGATGACGGCGTCCTGCTCGGCATCACGCGTCTTTCCGTGCTCGAGCTCTGCATGGAGCTCGGCATCGGCACGGAGGTGCGGGCGGTCGCGGCCGAGGAGCTTCGCCAGGCCGACGAGATCTTCCTCGCCACGACCGCCGGCGGCGTCATGCCGGCCAGCCGGATCGACGGGAGGATCATGGGCAACGACCGCCCGGGCGCCCTCTCGACGCGCATCAAGGACGCCTTCTGGGCGAAGCGCGCCGAAGGCTGGCATGCGACGCCGGTCGACTACGCGGCGAGCGGCGACGTCCTTGCCCATCCCGGACAGAATGACAGGAGGAAGCAGACATGACCTACAGGCTCGGGATCGATATCGGGGGAACCTTCACTGATTTCGTCGCCTATGACGAGGCCGGCCGAGCCCTGAAGGCCTGGAAGAACCTCTCGACGCCGCAGGCGCCGATCGAGGGCATCATGACCGGCCTCGAGGCCTTCGGCGACATCGCGGCGATCGGCGGCATCCGGCTCGGCACCACCGTGGCGACCAACGCCCTGCTCGAGGGCAAGGGTGCGCGGGTTGCCTATGTCACGACGCGCGGCTTCCGGGACGTGCCGTTCATCGGCCGGGGCAATCGCAAGCATCACTACGACCTCGGCTGGGTGAAACCGAAACCCTTCATCAAGCGGCGCGACGCCGTCGAGGTCGACGAGCGCGTCGGCGCCTCCGGCCAGATCCTCCAGCCGCTGGACGAGGCAGCCGTGGCCGCGCTCGCCGACAGGCTCAAGTCGGAGGGCGAGATCGAGGCCGTTGCCGTCGTGCTCCTGCACTCCTACCTCGCGCCGCAGCACGAGCAGCGCATCAAGGCCATCTTCTCCGAACGGCTGCCGGATGTCCCGGTATCGATCTCCTATGAGGTCCTGCCCAAGTGGAAGGAGCATTTTCGGTCTTCGACGACGATCTGCGACGCATTCATCAAGCCGGTCGTCAAGAAACAGCTCGGCTCGATGCAGCGCGAACTGGCCGAGAGCGGCGTCGCCGCCAAGATCGTGGTCATGCGCTCCAATGGCGGCGAAATGACCCTCGATACCGCGGTCGAAGCGCCGATCCAGATTGCCGTCTCCGGGCCGACGGGGGGAGTGATCGCGGCCAAGCGCACCGCGGAACTGCTCGGGCTTGGAAATCTCGTCACGCTCGATATGGGCGGCACCTCGACCGACGTCTCGACGGTCGTCGACGGCAAGGAAAAGTTCACGACCGATTTCGAGATCGAATGGGGCCGCCCGGTCCAGATCCCGATGATCGACATCCGCACGATCGGCGCCGGCGGCGGCTCGATCGCGCGCATCGATGCCGGCGGCATGCTGGTCGTCGGCCCCGAAAGCGCCGGCGCCAATCCGGGGCCGGCCTGCTACGGCCGCGGCGGGACCTTGCCGACGGTCACGGATGCCAATGTCGTGCTCGGCCGCATCAGCGCCTCCAACTTCCTCGGCGGCACGATGAAGCTCGATGCCGAGGCGGCGCGCAGCGCGATCGACGGGCTCGCCCGGACGCTCGGCCTTAAGGCCGAGGAGGCGGCGCTCGCCATCGTGCGCATCGCCAACAACAACATGGTCGGCGCCCTGCATACCGTGCTGACCGAGCAGGGCCTCGATCCGCGCGACTTCGTGCTCGTCGCCTTCGGAGGCGCCGGGCCGCCCCATGTGAGCGACCTCATGAGCGAGGCCTCCATTCCGAAGGGGCTCGTGCCGAATTTCCCCGGCCAGTTCTCCGCTTTCGGCTTCACGATGGCGGATGCCCGCGTCGACCGCTACCGCACCGTCCAGCTCAATTCGCGCGATTTCGACCGCGATCGCGCCGCCAATGCCATGGCGGCCCTGGTCGCGGAATGCCGGGCGGACCTCGCCGCGCAGGGGCATGCCGATGTCACGATCGGAAAAAGCGTCGAGATGCGCTACCTCGGCCAGAACTATGAACTGGAAATCCCGGTCGAAGCCGAGCGTTTCACCGATGCCGAGATCGCGGCGCTGTTCGAGACCTTCCATGCCCAGCACGATGCCCGGTTCGGCTTCCGGCTCGGCGACCACATGGAGATCGTGAACTTCCTGGTGACCGGGACCGCGCGGACGGGCGCGCTCGACCATCCGGTCATCGCGGCGGCCAGCGCGCCGGCGACGCCGCGCACGCGCCGGCCGGTCTGGTTCGAGACGGGCTGGGTCGACACCCCCGTCTATGCCCGCGACGAACTGCGGGACGGCCACCGCATCCAGGGCCCGGCCCTGGTCGAAGAAAGCGCCTCGGTGACCGTGCTCGACCCCGCGAAGTCGCTCCAGGTCGATCGCTACGGCAACCTCTTGATCCAAGCCTGACGGAGGCGAGACCATGGACATGGTATCCCTGAACATCACCGGCGGCATTCTCGTCTCGATCTGCCGCGACATGGGCGTGACGCTGATGCGCACGTCCTATTCGACGATCTTTTCGGAATCGCTCGACTTCACGTGCGGCCTCGCCCTGCCGACCGGCGAGCTCGCCGCGACGGGCGATTTCTGCCCCTCGATGATCGGCGGCATGCCGCTCCTGCTGCGCTCGTGCGTCCAGGAGATCGCCCTCGACGAACTCGAGGAGGGCGACGTCATCCTGCACAACGACCCCTATCGGGGCGGCCTGCACACCCCGGAGCACACCTTTTTCAAGCCGGTCTTCGTCGACGGCGCCCTGGTCGGCTTTGCTGTCGCGATCGGCCACGTCTGCGAGGTCGGGGGCATGGCGCCGGCCGGCTTTGCCGGGGAAGCCACGGAGGTTTTCCACGAGGGACTGCGCGTGCCGCCGGTGAAGATCAAGCGCCGGGGCAAGGACGTGGATGACGTCTGGCGCCTGCTGCTCGCGAATGTGCGCACGCCCCGCTACAACTATGGCGACTTCCGCGCCCTGATCGCGGCGATCGATCTCGGCGAACGCCGCATGGCCGATCTGGTCAGAAAGCTCGGCGTCGCCAGCTTCCGTGAGCATGCCGAGGCGCTGATGGATTATTCCGAGCGTCGCATGCGCGCCGAAATCGAAAAAATCCCCGATGGCCGCTACACGTTCGAGGACGTGATGGAGGATGACGGCATCGAGGACAAGATGTTCACGATCAAAGCCGAAGTGATCGTCGAGGGCTCCGATCTGATCGTCGACTATCACGGCTCCTCGCCGCAGGCGAAGGGACCGATCAACGGCACGCTCGGGGTCGCGCACGGCGCCGCCTATAACGGCGTCCTGCAGCTCACGGATTCGACCATCCCGAAGAACTCGGGCTGCTTCCGGCCGATACGGGTGCTGGCTCCCCCAGGCACCGTCGTCAACGTCGATTTTCCCGGCCCTTCCGTCGGCGGCAATACCGAGAGCCACTGCCGGATCGCGAACGTGGTCATGGGAGCGCTCGCACCGGCGCTCAAGGAGCGCTCCGCCGCCACCGACGGCGCGACGCATTCGAACTTCCTGTTCGGAGGCCGGGACGCCAGGACCGGCGAGTTCTTCTGCTGCTACGACCTCACGCCCGTCGGCTGGGGCGGCCGCAGCTTCGCCGATGGCAACGATGCCGTCGGCGGCATCAACGGCAATTGCCCGCACATTCCCGTCGAGGTCTTCGAATACCGCTTCCCCTGGCACGTCGAGGAGTTCAAGCTCGTCGACGGCTCCGGCGGTCCCGGCACCTTCCGAGGCGGGCTGGCCCTTTCCAAGACCGTGCGCTGCACGGATACGCCGATGACCTTCAGCTATATGAGCGACCGCCAGAAGGTGCACCCGTGGGGCATTCACGGCGGCCATGACGGCGCGAAGGCCGAGCTGTTGATGAAGCGCGCTGGCAGCGGCGACTGGCTGACGATCACGCAGGCCTTCAACAAGGTCTCGCCCTCCAAATTCGCCAACGTTCCGATCCAGCCGGGCGATCGCATCAGGATCTCCTCACCGGCGGGCGGCGGCTGGGGACCGCCGGCTCGACGCGATCGCCGGCGCGTGGCGGAAGACCTGGCGGATGGCTTCATCACCGAGGAGCAGGCCCGTACCGTCTACAAGGCCGGTTGAGCCCGACTTCGCCGTCATGCGAACCTGAGGCGGCATGCCATCTCGGGTTCGCCCGTTCGCAGAGGACCGTTGCATGACCGTTCGACCCAACTCACTGCAGGCCCGTGACATCAGTTACCTGGTCCATCCCTACACCAATGCGCGCCGTCACGAGCATGTCGGGCCGCTGATCATCGATCGCGGCAAGGGGATCCATGTCTATGACGACCAGGGGCGGGAATATATCGAGGCGATGGCCGGCCTCTGGAGCGTCGCCGTCGGCTTCGGCGAGGAACGCCTGGTCCAGGCGGCCGCCCGGCAAATGGGCCGCCTGCCCTACTATCACACCTTCACGCACAAATCGAACGAGCCCTCCATCGCGCTCGCCGAGAAGATCGCCCAGATGACGCCGGACGGTCTCGACCATGTCTTCTTCACGAATTCGGGGTCCGAGGCCAACGATACCGTCGTGAAGATCGTCTGGTACTACAACAACGCGCGCGGCAGGCCGGCCAAGAAGAAATTCATCGCGCGCAATGGCGGCTATCACGGCATCACCGTGGCCGCCGGGAGCCTGACGGGCCTCCAGGTGAACCAGCGCGGTTTCGATCTGCCGCTCCCCTTCGTCCGCCACGTCACCTGCCCGCACCACTACCGTTTCGCGGAGCCGGGCGAAACCGAGGACGCTTTCACCGACCGTCTCGCCGCCGAACTCGAGGCGGTGATCCTGCAGGAAGGGCCGGACACCGTCGCGGCCTTCATCGGCGAACCCGTCATGGGGGCCGGCGGCGTCCTGGTGCCGCCCGACGGCTATTGGCGCAAGATGCAGGAGGTCTGCCGTCGGCACGACGTGCTTGTCGTCGCCGACGAGGTGATCAACGGCTTCGGTCGGGTCGGCACCATGTTTGCCTGCGAGCATTTCGGCATTCGCCCGGACATGCTCGTGCTGTCGAAGCAGATAACCTCCTCCTACCAGCCCCTCGCCGCGATCGTGTTCAGCGATGCGATCTACCAGGGCGTCGCCGACGGCAGCGCCGAACTCGGAACGTTCGGGCACGGCTTCACCGCCAGCGGGCATCCGGTCGCAACGGCGGTCGGCCTCGAAAACCTCGCGATCATCGAGGAGCGCGACCTCGTCGGCAACGCCGCCCGCGTCGGGGCCCATCTGCAGGAAGGCCTGCGCCGCTTCACCGGCCACCCGCTCGTCGGCGAAGTGCGCGGCGTCGGCCTGATCGGCGCGATCGAGCTCGTCGCCGACAAGGCGACGAAACGGAGGTTCGACCCTCCAGGCAAGGTCGGCTCCTACCTCTTCGAGCGAGCACAGGAACGCGGACTGATCGTCCGCAACGTTCAGGACAGCATCGCATTCTGCCCGCCGATGATCATCACGGCAGTCCAGGTCGACGATCTCCTCGGCCGCTTCGCCGGCGCGCTGGAGGAGACCCAGGCGTGGGTCGCGGCAGGCTGCACGTGATCGCCGATCCGGAATTTCGCCGGGCGTCGCAGCCGGCGGCGCGCGCGTCGAGAACGCGCCGCGGCGCTGCGGCGCGGCTTTTCCTGGCTCCTCAAGGCTTGAGCACGATCGTGCGGTTGCGACCCTCGCGCTTGGCCTGATAGAGCGCCTCGTCGGCCCAGCGCAGCAGCCGCGCCGGCTCGCGCGCGAGCTCGGCACGCGCCACGACGACGCCGCAGCTGATGGTCAGCACGGAGGCGGTGTCCGATCCGGCATGGGCGATGCCGAGCGCCGCCACATCGGCGCGGACCTGTTCGAGCGTCGCGGCGGGCTCGTCGACGCCGGGCAGAAGCAGCACGAACTCCTCGCCGCCATAACGCGCCGCGGTGTCGTAGGGACGCTGCGCCGTCGCGACCAGCGCCTGGGCGATCCGCGCCAGCGCCATGTCGCCGGCGCCGTGCCCGTAGCGGTCGTTGTACTGCTTGAAGTAGTCGACATCGATCATGGCGAGGCTCAAGCTGTCGCCCGAGCGCGCGGCGTGGCGGCAGACCCGGTTGAACTCCATGTCGAAATGGCGCCGGTTGGCGATGCCGGTCAGGCCGTCGCGCAGCGACAGGAGCTCCAGCTCCTCGCGCTGGCGGGCGAGCTTCAGGTGATTGCGCACCCTGGCGCGGACGAGCGCCGGGCGGATCGGCTTGGCAATGTAGTCGACGGCGCCGAGCAGCAGGCCGCGCTCCTCGTCCTGCTCGTCGGTCTGCCCGGTCACGAAGATCACCTCGATCTTGGCGGTGCGGTCGTCGGCCTTCAGCCGGCGCAGCACCTCGTAGCCGTCCATGCCCGGCATGGAGGCATCGAGCAGGACCAGGCTGACGCGCTCCTCCTGGGTCCGCTGCAGCGCCGACGGTCCATCCTTGGCGAGAATGACCCGGCATTCATCGGCCAGGAGCTCGGCCAGGACGGCCCGGTTGACGCGTTCGTCGTCGACGACGAGGACGGTTGGCCTGTTATCCTGCGTCAAGCGGAAGCTCCGTCGCCTGCCCTGCCGAGCTCGGCCCGCAGCCGGGCGAGGCCGGCGAGCGCCGCGTCCAGCTCCAGGTCGTCGAAATGGCCGCGGATCGCCTCGATCAGCGCCGTCTGCGGCGCGTCCTTCGCCGCCGCCGCAAGGCGGGCCAGGACCGCGCCCGCCGTGAACTCGTCCCGCGCCACCAGCGCCTCGGCCTCGTCGACCAGGGACGCGAGCGAGCCGTTGCTCGGCGGGCGGTCCGGCGGCCGGGCCACCCTGTCCGGCGCCTCCGCCACGGCCCCCTCGGTCATGTGGCCGCGCACGGCGGCCAGCACCTGTTCCAGCTCGGCGTTGAAGGCGATCGCCTGTTCGCGTGCGCGATCGCCCTCGCCGTTCCGCGCCGCGTCCTCGACATTGGCCGCGAGCTGCACCAGGGCATCGGCCCTGAGATAGCCGGCCGGCCCCTTCACCTTGTGCGCGAGCGCCGCCGCCTCGGCGAGGTCGTCCGATGCCAGGGCCAGGACGAGCTGTTGCGGCGTATCGGAGAAATCCTTCACGAAACCGGCAAGCAGCCGCGCAAGCCGGTCCGGATCGCGACCGACGAGGCGCAAGGCCGTGCCGAAATCGACATGGCCGCCGCGGCCTCCGCCCGAACGCGCGGGTCCGGCTGCCGGATGCGGCTCGCCCGAGCGCAAGGCTCCGGTGAAAATGTCGGCCAGCGTCTTGTAGAGGAGTGCCTCGTCGACCGGCTTGGTCAGATGGGCGGTCATGCCGGCCTTGAGACTCGCCTCGCGATCCTCGACGCGCGCCTGCGCCGTCAAGGCGACGATCGGCAGGTGCGCCCAGGCCGGGTTGCGCCGGATCTCGCGGGTCGTCGCCGGACCGTCCATGCCGGGCATCTGTACGTCCATCAGCACAGCGTCATAGCTTGCAACCGCCAGTGCGCCGAGCGCCTCCCTGCCACTTGCGACCGCATCGACATGCATGTTCACCGAAGTGAGAAACTCGGAAGCGACCTCGCGGTTCAGCGCGTTGTCGTCGACCACCAGGACGCGCCGGCCGGCGAGAATGGCGAGCGTGTCCTTCAGCACCGACCGGTTGCCGACCGCCACCGGCGGCCGCGGCTTGCCGAACAGGTCGCCGTCGGGCGCCTCCGAGAACAGGTTCATGATGACGTTGAACATCATGGACTCGGTCACCGGCTTGATCAGCAGGCCCTGCAGGCCGAGCTGATCGACCCGCCGCAGCACCTCCTCCCGGCCATAGGCCGTCACCATGAGGATGGCGGGCGTTTCGGCAAGGCTCGCGTCGGCGCGGATGTGCCGGGCCGTCTCCAGGCCGTCCATGTCGGGCATGCGCCAGTCCATCAGCACCAGGGCAAAGGCCTCCTCGCGCGCCGACGCCGCACGCAGCGCCGCCAGTGCCTCGCGGCCCGACGGCACGGCCTCCACGGCCATGCCGAAACCCGACACCATGTCGGTGAGGATGGCCCGCGCCGTCGCATTGTCGTCGACGATGAGAACGCGCATGCCTTCGAGCGGGCGGCCGCCCCAGATCGCCTCCCGCGCGGCCACCGCAGGCTGGGTGCCTTTCAGCGGGATGGTGAAACGGAAGGTCGAGCCCTGGCCCGGCGCGCTGTCGACCTCGATGCGCCCGCCCATCATCTCGACGAGTTGCTTGCTGATGGCAAGGCCAAGGCCCGTGCCGCCATAGCGCCGCGCGGTTTCGCTGTCGCCCTGGCTGAACGGCCGGAACAGCAGGGCGCGCCGCTCATCGTCGAGGCCGATGCCGGTGTCGCGCACGGAGAATTGCAGCATCCGGTCGCCAGCGCCGCCGACGACCTCGACGGAGGCGACGACCTCGCCCTCGTCGGTGAACTTCACGGCATTGCCGACGAGATTGATCAGCACCTGCGACAGCCGCAGCGGATCGCCGCGCAGGACGCGCGGCACGCCGGCGCCGATGCCGAAGGCGATCTCGATGCCCTTTTCCTCGGCGCGGATGGCGGTGACGGTCGAGACCGATTCCAGCACCGCCTCGAGCGTGAAGTCGGTTTCCTCCAGCTCCAGCCGGCCGGCCTCGATCTTGGAGAAATCGAGGATGTCGTTGATGATCGCGAGCAGCGTCTTGCCGGAAACGTCGATCTTTTCCAGATAGTTGCGCTGCTTGGCGTCGAGCTCGGTGCGCAACATCAGCCGCGTCATGCCGATGACCGTGTTCAGCGGCGTGCGGATCTCGTGGCTCATGGTGGCGAGGAAATCGCTTTTCGCCCGTTCCGCCGCCTCGGCAACCTCCTTCGCCGTGTTCAGCACCTCCGCGGTGCGATGGATGTCGGTCGAATCCCAGTTGACGCCGACCGCGCGCAGCGGCTGGCCGTCGCCATCCTGGAACAGGCGGGCATAGGAGCGGATATGGCGCACCTCGCCGTCGGGACGGACCATGCGGAACTCGTCCTCGAAGAAGGATTCCGTGCCGATCGCCGCCTGCCAGCGCCGGGTCATCTCGTCGCGATCGTCGGGATGCAGGATCGCGGCCCAATCGCCGAAATCGCCGCCGAAATCGCCGGGCCGCCGGCCATAGAGGACGTGCATCTGCTCGTCCCACGTGACCTTGCGTGCGCGGAAATCGATGCCGAAGACGCCGATACGCCCGGCCTGTGTCGCCAGAACCAGGCGCTCCTTCTCGTCGGACAGCGCATCCGTCAGGCGTTCCTGCTCGGTGATGTCGCGCATCAGCCAGATTTCGTCGCCCTTGACCGCGGTCGGGGTGATCTCGGCGCGGCGCGGCTCGCCGTCCTTGCGATAGAAGGTCACCTTGGCGACGTCGCCGAAGCCGCGGGCGCGATGTTCCATATAGGCGCGCATGCGGATGCCCGCGCTGTCGCGGAACAGCCGCTCGAACCAGATCTCCCGGGTCGGCAGCTCCTCCCGGGAATAGCCGGTCATCGCTTCCACGGCCTTGTTGACCAGCAGCTCGCCGTCCTTCACCAGCATCGCGCCGGCCGGCAGGTTCTCGACCATGTCGGAAAGCCAGCGCTCGCGTTCGGCGAGCGCCTGCTCGGCGGCCCGGCGCTGTGTGATGTCGAGGATGGTGCCGAACAGCGAGACGACCTTGCCGCTCGCGTCGCGCTCCGCCTGGCCGCGCGCCTGCACGAAGAAGTGGCTGCCGTCGGTGCGGATGGCCTCCATGTCGATCACATAAGGCTCGCCCGTCTCCAGACATTCCTGGACGACAGGTCCAAGACGCTCCCAGCTTTCCGGGGCAAAAAGCGCCGCCATGCCATCGTAGCCCGGCAGGGGTTTGGCCGGATCCCAGCCGAACAGTTGGTTGGCGGTGTCCGACCAGGCGATGAAATCGGCGCCGACATCCCAGGTCCAGCTGCCGAGCCTGGCCAGCTTCTCGGTCTGCTGCAGTGCTTCGAGACTGCGCTTCAGCCGCTCCTCGGCCTCATGCGCCTCGGTGACGTCGACCACGATGCCCGTCAGCCGGTTGGGCCGGCCCGGTGTCGCCGGAATGAAGCGGGCGACCGAGGATACCCGGCGGATCGTGCCGTCGGGATGCATGACGCGGAAAGCCGCGCGATTGTCCCGTCCAGCCACGCCGGATCGCCGCTGCGGGATGGCCAGAGCTGCATCGACGAGCGGAACGTCGTCGGGATGCAGCATCGGCCTGAGCGCTTCGAGGGTGGTGACCGGCTCGGCCGGATCGCGACCGAAAATACGGTACCAGTTCGCGTCGCAGTGCAGGACGCCGCGATCGACGTCGTAGTCCCAGACGCCGAGACCGTTGATCTCGGCCGCGAGCTGCAGCCGTTCCCGGTCGGCTTCGCGATCGGCATCGGCCGGCGCCGCCGGCGCCGAGACCGCAACCAGCGCGAGATGATCCTGGATGCTGTCGCGGCACAGGGCGAGCAGGCGCTGCTGCGCCGAGGAAAAGCCTCGCGCCACGCGGTCGGCGAGATCGACCACGCCGAACAGCGTTCCATCGGGCTTGAGGACCGGCAGCCCGCAATAGGCGCGCAGGCCGCGTGCGACCTCCGGCGCGCGGCGCCATTCCTCCTTCACGGTCGCATCGGAAACGACGAGTGCTGCCTGATCTGCGGCGACCCGCGCGACGAACAGGCCCGAACCATCGAGCAGCACCCGTTCGCCGATGGCGCAGCCGGCTGCCCCCGGCCCCTCGGCCAGCAGCGTCTCGGCTTCGCCCTGTTGCACCAGCAGAAGGCGGGCGAGCTGCGTCCCGGTGATCTCGGCTACGAGCGCCAGCTGATTTCGCCAGCGCGCGACCAGATCGGAGGGCACGCCGTGAACGTTCTGCATCGATGCCTGTCCTCAGGCGCAATCCTGTTCGAGGTCGCCCGACCCATCGGCCATACGATATCGTTCATGCGTAAATATACAACACTGCAATCCCCAGGCGATGCGGTGACGAAATACCATCGAGGCGCAAGGTTGGCGCAAGGGAATGGCGCAAGCGCCGGCTGTGCCGGCCACCTGCCGCATCGTTAGGCCGCGCCGCCCGCGAGGCCGAAGACGCGGGCGGCATTGCCGCTCAGAAACAGCGCGCGCGCCTCCGCGTCCAGTCCGAGCTCGTCCAGCCCTTCGAGCGCCTTGGCCGGCGCGATCATCGGATGGTTGGTGCCGAACAGCACCTTGCGCCGGCCGCGGCCGCGCATGAAGCGCACGAGCTCCGGCGGATAGCGCTTCACCGTATAGGCCGACGTGTCGATATGGACGTTTTCGTATTTGGTGCAGAGCGCGATCATCTCCTCGGTCCAGGGATAGCCGATATGGCCGCCGACGATGGTCAGTTCGGGAAAGTCGAGCGCCACCTCGTCGAGATAGGGGATCGGCCGGCCGGTTTCCGAGGGCCGCAGCGGGCCGGTATGGCCGACCTGGGTCAGGAACGGAATGCCGAGCTCGACGCATTCGGCGTAGAGCGGATAGTAGCGCCGGTCGTTCGGCGGCAGCTTCCAGAGCCAGGGCACGACGCGCAGGCCGCGAAAGCCGAGCTGCCTTACCGCCCGCCGCAGCTCGCGCACCGCCTCCATCGGCCGGTCGAGATTGGCGCTGGCAATGCCGACGATCCGGCCGGGATAGGCGGCGGCGAAGGCCGCGACCTCGTCATGCGAGACGAGCCAGCCCTCCGGCCCGCACCAGGCCGAGGCGACGCCGACATCGACGCCGCCCGCATCCATCGCGGCGATCGTCATGGCGTCGGTGATGCCGGCATGCATCTCGTCGCGGGTCCAGCGCCTCAGCGTCGCCAGCATGGCGTGGCGGGCAAAGCGTTCGGTGGACTGCTGCATCCAGGCATCGATGATCATGGCCGGCTCCGTCTTGGATCTCGCGCAGGAGGCTAGCGGCGGCGGCGGTTCCGGACCTATCGCAAAGATCTCCCGCGTGTTGCGAAAATCTCAACACCAGGCTAGGCCTGATCCCATGACCCGCCTGCCCAATCTGCGCGGCCTCGAAGCCTTCGTCAGCGTCGGCGAGACCGGCAGCGTGCGGGCCGCGGCGGCAGCGCTCAGCCTGACGCCGTCGGCCGTCAGCCGGCGCGTCGCCGCGCTCGAACGCGATACCGACCAGGTCCTGATGGAGCGGACCCCGCGGGGCATCGCGCTGACCGCCGAAGGCCGCGCCCTGCACCGCGTCGCGACCAAGGCCTTCGACGCCATCGCCACCCATCTCGCGCAGCGCCGGCGCGAATATCGCGCCATCGTCATCAAGGCCCCGCATTCCTTCGCTTCGCGTTGGCTGGCCGGATTGATGCCGCGGCTGCGCGAACGTTACCCGCAGCTCGCCCTGACGGTTGCCACCTCGCCGCGGATCGAGACGCTCGAACCCGGCGAGATCGCCTTCCGGTTCGGCTTCGGCGACTGGAGCGACGGCCTCGCGAGCAAGCTGATCGCCATGCCCATGCTGGCCGCCGCGCGCCAGGGCCAGGCACCGCCCGCCGACGGCCCGCTGACGCGCCGCGATCTCGCCGCGTCCCGGCTCCTTGTGGTCAGCGGCACCGAGCGGGTCTGGCGCCTCTGGCTTGCCGCCAACGCGCTCGGCCCGCTCGACGGGCTCGACGTTCTCGCCTTCGACAATACCGACGTCGCGGTCCGCGCCGCCGCCGCCGGGGCCGGCTTCACCCTGGTCGGCTCCGGCCTTTACGACCCGATCGAAGGGCCGCTGCAGCGCTATCCCGCGACCATGGCCGATGTCGGCGCCGGCTTCTATCTGGTCGTGCCGCGCACCGGCGGCTCCGTGCCGCCGCTCCGTGACCTGACCGGCTGGCTCAAGGCGCAGTTCCGCTAGGCACCGAGCGGCCAGCGGCCGAGAACATCGTAATGCGGCTGATCCTGCCGGCTGTGCAGGAGAACGAACTCCCGGGCCGTCCAGGCGATCGGAGGTATCGGCCGCTGCGCGACCGGGCGCGCGCCGTAGCACAGCGTCACATGCGGCAGGCCGCTGCGTTTCGGCCCCGGCCGCCGGGCGCCCATCGCCGCGGCGAGCGCCGCCTGGAGCTCGGACACGCCGACCGCTTCGCCGACCAGGACCAGCGGCCGCTGCGCCTCCGAGCGCGAGCCGAACGGCTCGAAGGTCATCGCCGCGCGAAGCGCGAGATCGAACGGCGGCAGGCGAACCGCAGCTCCCGCCAGGCGGGCCGCCATGACGCGCCGCGCCTTGAGGCGTGGCCAATCGCAGACGAAATGGGTGGAGACGTGCAGGCGCTCCTGCCGGATCGGCTTCGGCGCCGCCGGATCGGCCTCGCACAATGTCTGGCCGATGCGGGCGATCGCGCGCGCGGCGGCCGCGTCCGGCATGACCGCGAAGAAGAGGCGCTCCGGCCGCACGACCGGGTGCAGGCGCAGATCGAGTTCTCCCTGCAGCGGAAGCGACATGGCGGCCTCCTTCGCACTCCTCCTGCCCCACACATGTTATGTTGCTGGAAAGAACAAAACAAGAACAAATAGATCGAAGGTCCGACCGTGCGTCGCCGCTTCACGGATCGGGGGCGAGCGCGCTCCCGGCGAAGAAATCGACAAAGACCCTGACTTTCGGCTGGAGATGCCGGCTGGTCGGCCAGAGGACGCGCAGGGGCGTGCGGGTCGGCATGAAGGCGTCGAGCACGCTGACGAGCGTGCCGTCTTCGAGCTGGCGCCGGATGGTGATGTCCGGCACGCAGGCAAGGCCCAGCCCCGCCTCGGCCAGGCTGACCTGCGGATCGAGCGTGTTCATCACCATGCTTGGAGCCAGATCCAGCGCCAGGTCGCGGCCGTCGCGCTGCAACGGCCAGAGCTGCAGCTTGCCGGTCGCCGGAATGCGGTAGATCAGGCAGGCATGGCCGGCGAGATCCTCGGGGCGCTCGGGCGTGCCGCTATCCCGCAAATAGGCCGGCGAGCCGACAATGACGCGCCTGTAGGAGCCGATACGCCGCGCCATCAGCCGGGAATCGCTGCCCTCGCCCGTCCGGATCGCGGCATCGAAACCCTCCTCGATGAGGTCGACGAGCCGGTCGGAGAAGTCGAGCTCCATCTCGATCTCGGGAAAGCGCCGCTTGAACGCGGCGACCGTCGGCATCAGCAGCATGTCCATGGACGGCATGGTGACGCGCAAGCGTCCCTGCGGCGCCTTGCGGGTGCGCGACAGCTCGACTTCAGCCGCCTCGAATTCCGAGAGGATGCGCCGGCAGCGCTCGCGGAACAGCAGGCCTTCCGCGGTCAGCGTGATGCTGCGCGTGGAACGATGGAACAGCCTCACTCCGAGCCTGTCCTCGAGCCGTGCCACCGCCTTGCTGACGGCCGACGGCGAGACGCCGAGCTTGCGTCCGGCCTCGGTGAAGCCTTCGCAATCCGCCGCCTGAAGGAAAGCGCCGAGAGCGCCGAGGCTGTCCATGGTGTCATACCTTGCCCGACAGAAATGTCCGAAGTGTTGTGAACTATAGCCCATTTGTCGGCCTTGCGGCATCGCCTAGATGCGCTTCACCACCGGCCTGCAAGCGGCCGGACCGAAGGACACCGCATCGGAAAGGCTGCCGCATGAGCGCTTCAGCACAGGTCGAAACCACGACATTTCCCGCCACCGGCACGGCGCCGGCCGCTCCGGCCCGCCTGCCGATCGGCGCGCTTCTGGCGCTTTCGGCGGCCGGCTTCATCACCTTGATGACCGAGGTCATGCCGGCCGGCCTGCTTCTCCCGATGGGGGCAAGCCTCGGCACCTCGCCCGGGATGACGGGGCAGCTCGTCACCGTCTATGCCGCCGGCTCGCTGCTGACCGCCATTCCCCTGATCGCGCTCACCCGGGATCTCGGCCGGCGCCTGCTGCTCGCCGTCGCGGTCGGCGGCTTCGCCGTGGTCAACACGGTCACGGCTCTGTCGGACAGCTTCATCCTCACCCTCGTCGCGCGCTTCGTCGCGGGGGCCTTCGGCGGCCTCGTCTGGGCGCTGCTGGTCGGTTATGCGGTGCGCCTGTCGCCGCCGCAGCTTGCCGGCCGCGCCATCGCCCTGACCGGGCTCGGCGCGCCGATCGCCTTTTCATTCGGCGTGCCGGCCGGCGCCTTCATCGGCGGGATCATCGGCTGGCGCCTCGCCTTCGGGCTGATGAGCCTGATGGCGCTCGGGCTGGTCGCCTGGATCCTCACCCGCCTCCCCGAACTCGCCGGCGAGCGCGGCGGCGCGCGCCGGTCGCCGGTGGCGGCGCTCGCCTTGCCCGGGCTCGGCGCCATCCTCCTCAGCCTTTTCGCCTTCGTCGCCGCCCACAACGTGCTCTACACCTATATCGCGCCGTTTCTCGATCTTTCCCGTCTCGGCGGACGCGTCGACGGCGTGCCGCTGGCCTTCGGCGTCGCCGGCCTTGCCGGACTCTGGCTGGCCGGCGCCTTCGTCGACCGGGCCATGCGGGCCATGCTGCTGGCCGGCACGGCGGTGCTGGCGCTCGCGGCGCTCATCGCCGGCCTCGGCAGCATGTCGGCCGCCATCGTGCTGGCCGCGGTGATGGTCTGGGGCGTCGTGGTCGGCGCCGCCCCGACGCTCTACCAGGCCGCCACGGCCAAGGCCGCGGGCGAGGCCGGCGATGTCGCCCAGGCCATGCTGGTCACCACCTGGAATCTGGCGGTCGCGGTCGGCGGCGGCCTTGGCGGCATCGCCCTGACATCGTTCGGCGCGGGCGCCCTGCCCGTCGCCACCGCCCTTCTCGCCATCGCCGCGCTCGGCTTCGCCTGGCCGGCGCGAATGGCGCGCTGAGCCGAGGCCGGCCTCAGCCGAGCCGCGCCACGGCGAGCGCCGCAAGATAGAGACCCAGGCCGAATATGGCGTGGCTCAGGAGACTGCGCAGCCGGGCGACCGTCGGACGCGGCGTGCGGGACGCGGCGATGCCGAGGCCAAGCCCCGGCTGCATCACAAAGAAGAGCGCGGCGACGCTGGCGAGCCCGAAGGCGAACGCCGGCAGCGGGGTCGGCTGGCGGGCCCAGGCGATGCCCGCGACCAGCAGCAGGAGGCCTGCGAGGCCAATGCCGATCGCATAATGCGCCGCCCAGCCGAGGACGCGCTCGCCGGCCACCGGCGCGGACTTGCCGATGCCGTCGTGAAAGAAACGGCCGCGCGGCCAGTGGCCGATCCAGCGCCGGACCAGCGCATAGTCGAGCGAAGCGATGCCGAAGGCGCGCCGCAGCAGCAGGCCCCAGAGATCCATGACGGCGGTGGCGCCCATGCCGATCGCGACGGCCCGCCAGACCCATTCCCATTCCACATTCACGACGAGAGATCCCTGTTCTTACGCCAGCGCTTTGCCGGACGGATTCATCAACATTCAATTAATTGATTGAATGTTGATTGACCACTAGGCTGGTGTCAATGACCGGCCCCGATACCCAGATCGAGATCTTCTCGGCTTTCGCCGAGCTCGCCCGCGCCCTTGCGAGCCCCCACCGCCTGATGCTGCTCGAGCATGTCGCCCAGGGCGAACGCCCGGTGGAACGCCTCGCCGCGCTCACCGGTCTGTCCATCGCCAATGCCTCCCAGCATCTGCAGCAATTGCGCCGCGCGGGTTTCGTCCAGACCCGCCGCAACGGCAAGCAGGTGCTCTACCGGCTCGGCAATGGCCCGGTCCTGCCGCTGCTCGCGGCGCTCCGATCCTATGGCGAGCACAACCGCTCCGAGATCCGCGCCCTGATCGCCGACAGTTTCGGCCGGCGCGACCAGCTCGAGGCGATCAGCCGCGAGGAGCTGGTGAGCCGGCTCATGGCCGGAGACGTGACGCTCATCGATGTCCGGCCGGAAGAGGAATTCCGGCAAGGTCACCTGCCCGGTGCGGTCAACCTGCCGCTCGGCGAGCTGGAGCGCCGGCTCGCCGAGCTGTCGCGCGCGAAGGAGGTCGTCGCCTATTGCCGCGGCCCGTATTGCGTCCTGTCCTTCGAAGCCGTCGCCGCGCTGCGCGCGGGCGGCTTCAGAGCGCGCCGCTTCGACGGCGGCTTTCCATCCTGGAAGGATGCCGGCCTCGCGGTCGCGACGGACGCCTGAGCACAGGCCGCCGGCGCAGGAGGACTGCGGGCGGCGGCATTGCGCCCTCGCCCTACCGCGGTGCCGCACCAGCCCTGCCCGCGCCGGCCGCAGCGACCAGCACCGCCGCGGCGAGAGCCAGGCCGCCGCCGGCCGCCATGGCTGCGGCAATGCCGGCGCGATCGACGATCGTGCCGCCGATCAACGCGCCGAGCGCCAGGGCCCACTGGAACACCGAATTGAACACCACCTGGCCGGCTTCCTTCTCGTCGCCCGAGGCCTTGTACATCCAGGTCTGCAAGGCCACCGGCAGGCCGCCGAAGGCTGCGCCCCAAAGGACCACCAGCAGCCCGGCGGAAGCGGTCGACGGGGCGGACAGCGGCAGCGCGAGGGTCACGCCGGCCGTCAGCAGCGCGACGCCGGCCAGCGTCGCGCGGGTCCGCGCGGTCGCGAACCGGCCGGCGATGAAATTGCCGAAGAAGGCGGCGATGCCGTAGGCGGCCAACAGCATCGTCGTCGCCTGGCGGTCGAACCGCGCGAGGTCGATGAGAAACGGCGTCACGAAGGTATAGGCGGCGAAATGCCCGGCTATGACCAGGACGGTCGTCGCGAGCCCGACCAGTGCGTCGTGTCTGCGGAACAAGGCGATGAGGCCGGCAGGCCGGACGCCGCGCTCGACCGGCAGGCGCGGCAGGACGACGACCTGCGCGACCAGGATCAGGACCGCGGCCACGGCCGCCGCGAGGAAGGCACTTCGCCAGCCCGCCCATTCGCCGATCAGTGCGCCGGCCGGCACGCCGAGCACGGTTCCGGCCGAGATGCCCGCAAGGACGACGGCAATGGCTGAGCCCATCTTCGCCGACGGCACCATGCGGGCTGCGGCGCTCACCGCCAGTGCCCAGAAACCGCCGACGGCCAGACCGAGCAGGAAGCGGCCGGCAAGCATGAGCGCGATGTTCGGCGCCAGCGCCGCCACCGCATTGGAGGCGGCGAGCAGTGCGGTCATCAGGACGAGGCCGAGGCGGCGGTCGATGCGGCCGGCGGCGAGCATCATCAGCGGCCCGGCGACGGCCGCGACCACGCCCGGCATGGTGACTGCGAGCCCCGCCATGCCTTCCGTGACGCCGAGGCCCCCGGCAATCTCCTTGAGCAGGCCGACAGGCAGGAACTCGGTGGTGACGAGCGCGAAGGTGCCGAGCGAAATCGACACAAGGGCCGCCCAGGTCCGGGCGGCGACCGGGGCATCGGCGGTGAGGTTTTCCACGGCAGGCATAGCGGTAGGTCCTGATGGCTTGAAGAGGTCCGGCTGGCGATCGGCGTGTCGAGCGGCCACTCAGGCCGCGCCTGGGAGCACCGGGCCGGACGGCCCGGCGGCGAGCGTCCGGCCGAGATCCTCGGCTGCGGCGAGATTGCGCAGGCGGGCGGCCTCGTCGCGGGTTTCGACATCGAAGAAGAAATGGGTCGCGACATCCTTGACGCCGCTGAAATGGAAGATGCCGTGCTCGATCTGGACCGCCATGGCCGTGCGATAGCCGTGGCGGTCGTAGAGGCGTGGACCGCCGCTCGCGGTGGCGATCAGGCGCACCTTCTTTTGCGACAGCGGCCCGGCGAAACGGTCGCTCCCGCCGAAGGCCCAGCCGGTCGTGAAGACGCGGTCGATCCAGCCCTTCAGGAGTGCCGGCATGGACCACCAATAGACGGGGAAGGCCAGCACGACGACATCGGCGCGCTCGACGCGCTGCTGCTCGCGCCGGATCTCCGCGGGCAAGGCGCCCTCGCCCCGATAATGGGCGAGATCGGCTTCGGTCATGCGCGGATCGAACCCTTCGCGGGCAAGATCGGCGAGTTCGACGGCGACCGCTGCCGCCGTGCCGACGCCGGCCGCGTAGCGGTCGGCCAAGGCCGCGGCGAAGGACCGACCGCGCGGGTTGGCGGTGACGATCAGCATGTTCATGGCGGCCTCTTCGCGCTGGGGACCGGCCTATTCATGCCAGTGGGCGATCGATATAAAAGCTTGATTTTTCGCCCTTAACGATCGAACGGATCGATGAAATGATGCCCCGCATTTCGCTCGACCAATGGCGCGCGCTGGTGGCGGTCGTCGAGGCTGGCGGCTTCGCACAGGCTGCCGGAACGCTCAACAAGTCGCAGTCGACGATCAGCTACGCCGTCCGCCAGATCGAGGAGCGGCTGGGCGTCGCGGCCTTTGCCATCGACGGGCGCAAGGCACGGCTGACCGACGAAGGCAGGATGCTCTATCGCCGGGGCAAGTCGCTGGTCGACGAGGCGCTGCGGCTCGAACGCGCCGCCGACAGTCTCGCCAAGGGCCGGGAACAGGAGATCAGGCTTGCCGTCGAAGGCCTGTTTCCGACCTGGCTGATGCTGCGCTGCCTTCAGCGCTTCGCCGAGGTATCGCCCGAAACCCGCATCGAGCTTCATGAATCGGTGATGGGCGGGACCGACGATCTGCTCCTGTCGGGCGCGGTCGACCTCGCCATCTGCGCCGACAACCTCCCCGTCGGCCATGTCGGCGACGTGCTGCTGCGCTACCGCGCCATCGCAGTGGCCGCGCCGTTCCATCCGCTGCACCGCGCCGGCCGCGAGCTCGCGGTGGAGGATCTGAAAGGCCACCTTCATCTCGTCATCCGCGACAGCGGCGCGAAAAGGGTGCGCCCCAGCGTCTGGGACGTCACCGACCGACGCCTGACGGTCAGCCACAAGGCGACCTCGATCCGGGCCGCCTGCACCGGGATGGGGTTTGCGTGGTATCCGGAAGACTGGATCCGCGAGGAGCTCGCCACCGGCCAGTTGAAGCCGCTGCCGCTGAAGGGCGGCAATGAGCGCTGGGGTGCCTTGTATCTCGTCTATCCCGATCCCGACGGCGCGGGCCCTGGCGCGCGCGAGCTCGGCCGGCTCATCACCGAGGAGGCGCGCAAGCTGCCATGAAGCTCAACGATCTCGCCTATTTCGTCGCGGTCGTGGAACGCCGGGGTTTCGCCGCGGCCGCCGAGGTGCTGCAGGTGCCCAAGTCGAGCGTCAGCAAGCGGGTCGCGGCGCTCGAAAAGGACCTCGGCGTGAGGCTCATCCAGCGCACCACACGGCGCTTCCAGGTGACGGAAGCCGGCGAGGACGTCTACCGCCATGCCGCTGCGGCGCTGCTCGAAGCGGAGGCCGCGCGCGATGCCGTGCAGCGCCGCCTCGCCGAGCCGCGCGGGCTGGTGCGGGTCAGCGCCGCCATGACCACCGTGCAGATGGCGCTCGCCGAGCTCGTCCCGATCTTCGCCGAACGCCATCCCAAGGTGCAGATCGCACTGACCGCGACCAACCGTTTCGTCGACCTCGTCCATGACGGCTTCGATGTCGCCGTGCGCGCCCATCGCGCGCCGCTCGCCAGTTCCGACAGCCTGCAGCGGCGCCTCGGCTTTTCGCCCAACCATCTCGTCGCCTCGCCCGGCTACATCACCCGCCGCGGCATGCCCGAGGCGCCGGCCATGCTGGAACGGCACGACACGATCCTCGCCGACATCAGTCAGGCGAACGGCACCTGGACGCTGGAGACGGCCGGTGGCGCAAGGATCGAGGCGCGCGGCACGCCGCGGATCTTCGCCGACGATCCGGGGACGCTGCTCAATGCCGCCCTGAGCGGGCTCGGCATCGCCAATCTGCCGCGCGGCATGTGCTGGCCGGCTCTGCGCGAGGGCCGGCTCGTGCCGGTCCTGCCGGACTGGCGGAGCGGTGGCGTGACCCTGTCGCTGCTCAGCCCGCATCGGCGCGGCCAATTGCCGTCCGTCCGCGCGGTGATCGACTTCCTGGCCGACGGCCTCAGGGAGCGCCTCGCACTGCAATGAGCCCGAGCGCCGGCTCGTCGTCCGGCAGCGCGCCGCAGCCGCCCGGCCTCAACGCTCCGCTTCGAAACTCGCCAGGAACGGCCGCAGCAGGCTGTCGAGCAACGCGCGCTCCTCGGCCGACAGGGCCGCGGTGATCCGCAACTGCGTCGCGACATGGTCGGTCACCGCCTGATCGATGACGGCGAACCCTTTCTCGGTCAGCGCGATGAAGACGCTGCGGCCATCGCCCGGATTCTGCGTCCGCTTGACCAGGCCGACCTTCTCGAGCTGGTCGATGCGGTTGGTCATGCTGCCGGAGGTGATCATGGTGGTGGCCAGCAGGTCGCCCGGCGACAGCCTGTAGGGCGCCCCCGACCGGCGCAGCGTCGCCAGCAGGTCGAAAGTCGCGTCGTTCAAGCCATGGCGGGCAAAGGTCTTTTCCATCTCACGCAGGAGATGCTGCGACAGGCGGCGCAGCCGCCCGATCAGGCCCATCGGGCCGGTATCGAGGTCGGGGCGCTCCCGGTTCCACTGGGCGACAATGGCGTCGACACGATCCATGGGGCGATCATGCCGCGCGATATCTTGACGTCAAGCTAAAACGATTTATCTTGAGGTCGAGATATTCAGCCGGAAGGCGACGGCCATGGCCCGCAACCTCGACCTCCTGACCACCGCCATCGCTCCGGCGATCTGGGGCAGCACCTATATCGTGACCACACACCTGCTGCCGCAGGGCTATCCGCTGCATGTTGCGCTGCTGCGCGCCCTGCCCGCCGGCCTGCTGCTGCTGCTCATTGTCCGCCAGCTTCCGCATGGCGCCTGGTGGCCGAAGGTCCTGATCCTCGGCGCGCTCAACTTCTCGATCTTCTGGTGGCTGCTGTTCGTCACCGCCTACCGGCTGCCGGGCGGCGTCGCCGCGCCCGTCACCTCGATCCAGACCCTGATGGTCATCGGGCTTGCGCGGCTCTGGCTCGGCTCGCCGATCCGGCCGCTCGCCGTCGTCGCGGCGGTCGCCGGCATTTTCGGCGTCGCGCTCATCGTGCTGACGCCGAAGGCGGCGCTCGACCCGGTCGGCGTCGTCGCCGGCTTTGCGGCGGCGCTGTCGATGGCGGCGGGCACCGTGCTCAGCCGGCGCTGGCAGCCGCCCGTGTCGCCGCTCACCTTCAGCGCCTGGCAGCTCACGGCAGGCGGCCTGCTGCTGCTGCCGGCCGCCCTCGCCTTCGAGCCCGCCCTGCCGTCGCTCACCGGCGCCAACATTGCCGGCTTCCTCTATCTCGGCCTGATCGGCTCGGCGCTCACCTATATCCTCTGGTTCCGCGGGCTGGCGCGGCTGGCGCCGTCGGTCGTCTCGACGCTCGGCCTGCTCAGCCCGGTCATGGCGGTCCTGCTCGGCTGGCTGGTGGCCGGCGAGACGCTGACCCCGATCCAGGTCTTCGGCATCGTTGTGGTGCTGGTCAGCGTCTGGCTCAGCCAGCGGGCCCAGCAGGCAGTTCCCGTAGCGGCCGAGGCGCCCGCCAAGACGCCGGCCATATCCGGCGCGCCGACACGCTGAGCGCCGTTGCGCCGGCCCGGCTCACGTGCTCGCCGGAGCCGCCGGCAGCGCCACCGCGGCTTCCGAGGTCAGCACGCGGAAGGTGAAGCTCTCTTGGAGATAGAGCTCGACCGTGGTGGCGGAATGGCTGAGATAGCCGATCGATATGTCCTGGCCGACAGCGAGCTCGAAATCGCCACCGCGCGTGGTCAGCACGAAGCCGCCGCGGAGCGCCGGCGCCCAGATCACGCCGCCGTCGACGATGCGCTCGATGTGGTGAAAGATCGGATAGCCGTCCTCATTGCCGCCGCTCGCGGCGGTGTAGCTGTCGGCGCCGAGAACGAGCGCGTAAGGACCGTTGCAGCCGGCGAGCCTGAGGTCCCCGACCGCCCGCGCGACAGCGGCCGGCCAGGCTGACGGTGCGGCGGGCAAGGCGACGGCGGCATTGCTGCTGCCCTCGCGGATGCCCTGGATGCCGGCCGCTGCATAACCCTCGAAGACCGCCCGATCCTCGGCATAGGCGATCCTGCGGGCCGCATCCTTCACGGCGTCCCAGTCGGAATCGCTCGAGCCGCGCTCGACATCGTCGATCGCCTCACGCGTCAGCGTGAAGGGAACCCTGAGCTCGACCAGCGCCCTGGCCTCGCGCAGGACGGCGCCGACGCCCTCCTCCGGTCCATCGATCCGCCGCGAATGCCCGGTGCCGACGGCGGCGAGCGCGCTGCCGCCAGGACCGACGACATCGACGACGCGGCGCGCGGCGAGATGGCGCTTCAAGGTTCGCGCGGCCTCCTCCTCGATCTCCGCCCAGGCGCTTTCGGAAATGGGAGCCAGATCCCGATGCAGGTTATTCATGGCCGGCCTCGTTCTTCAGGGAGCCGATGCCGAGCGAACCGTCGCCCGGACGCTTGGATGATGCGGCGGTCGCCGCCCGGATGTCGGATTCGGAGCCAGGCAGGTCGTCGGCGGCCGGTGCGGCGGGCGCCGCGTCCACGACGACCCCGTCGAGGAAGGTCGCGGTCGGCACGAAGAACAGCGAACCGGTCACCGCGCGGCTGAAGTCGAGCAGCCGGTCATAGACCCCGGGCGGCGAGCCGACGAACATGTTCTCCAGCATGCGCTCGATTCGGCTGGGAGAGCGCGCATAGCCGATGAAATAGGTGCCGAACTCGCCCGTCCCGACCTTGCCGAAGGGCATGTTGTCGCGAAGGATCTCGAGCGGCTCGCCATTCTCGGTGATGCTGGTCAGCACATTGTGGGCATAGGGCTTCTTGACCGCATCGTCCTGCTCGATGTCGGACAGCTTGTGGCGGCCAACGATGTTCTCCTGCTCCTCGACCGGCAGCCTGTCCCAGCCGGCAAGGTCATGCAGGTATTTCTGCACGATGACATAGCTGCCGCCGGCGAAGGGCGGATCCTCGTCGCCGATGATGGCTGCCTTGACCGCGTCGTGGCCCGCCGGGTTCTCGGTGCCGTCGACGAAGCCGATCAGGTCGCGGTCGTCGAAATAGCTGAAGCCATGGACCTCGTCGACCGCGGTGACCGCGCCGTCGAGCCGGATCATGATCTGGCGCGCCAGCTCGAAGCACAGGTCCATCCGTTTCGTCGCGCGGATATGGAACAGGATGTCGCCGGGCGTCGAGACGGCATGGTGCACGCCCCGGATCTCGCGGAACGGGTGCAGGTCCCTCGGCCTCGGTCCGTCGAAGAGCCGGTCCCAGGCTTGCGAGCCGAAGGCCATGACGCAGGAGAGGTTGCCGGCCAGGTCGCGGAAGCCGACGGCCCGCAGCAGCCCCGAAAGATCGGCGCACAGCGCCCGCACGGCGGTCTCGGGCCCCGGGCCGGGATTGATCGTCACGACGAGAAACATCGCGGAACGTGTCAGCGCCGCCACGACCGGCTGCGAGATCACGGAAGGCACGCCTGACTCCATGGACGACCTGCTGGGCAGTCTTTGCTCGAAACCATGCCGGTCGCCCGGACCATCTCGGCCGATGATCGCCCAGCGCGACCGCCATGGGAAGGGCGACCGCCCGCCTCTCGCCGCCCTCGCACGAAAAAACGGAGACGCGGCGTCCGGGATGAAATGTCGCGACTGGCGAGTGAACCATCGGACCGCGAAACCGTTGGTCACTCGTAGCCTAACCAGTGAGGTGAGCGATGGACTGGAATCGTGTCGAAGGAAACTGGAAACAGGTCAAGGGCAAGATCAAGGAACAGTGGGGCAAGCTCACAGACGACGACCTCGACGTCATTGCCGGCAAGCGCGATCAGCTCGAAGGTAAGATCCAGGAACGCTATGGCCTGGCGAAAGACCGCGTAAAAGCCGACGTGGATACTTGGTACGGCCGGCAGACCTGGTCGTAACCGCCCGGACCGCGGAGCCGCCATCGGCGGCTCCGCCTGGTCGGTATCCGGTGCCGGCGGCAGGGCCTCTGCCGCCGGCCGACAGGCATGAGCGCCTACAAGGCACGCCGCCAGCGTCGCTGCAGGTCCCGAGGGCCTCGACGCAAGGCCGGAACGGAGGCAGTCGTGATTCATCACGTCTCGGTCGGGATGAACGATGTCGGGCGTTCGAAGCGATTCTACGATGCCGTTCTGCCCATCGTCGGCCTCGCGCCGATGGCCGAGGACGCGGGCGGGCTGGGTTACGGAAGCGGCACCTTTCACTTCAGCGTCCAGGTTCCGATCGATGGAAAGCCGGCGACCGTGGGCAACGGATCCCATATTGCCTTTGCCGTCGAGGACCGTTCGATGGTGCAGCGATTTTACGCGGCAGCATTGGAGCATGGTGGCAGCGACGATGGCCCGCCGGGGCCGCGGCCACATTACGATGCCAACTATTACGCGGCGTTCGTCCGCGATCCCGACGGCCATAAGATCGAAGCCGTGACCTACTCCGCGAAATAGTCGCCGGCGGAGGCACAGATGCCAGCGCGTCCCTATGCGATTGTCGAAGCACCTTCCACGCTGGGACTGGCGAGCGACGGCGTCGAGGGCCTGCCGGACCGCCTGCTGGACCTCGGTCTTGCCGAGCGCATCCATGCGCGGCGGGCCGCGCGACTGACGGTGCCCGCGAAGGATCCGATGCCCGATCCGGAGACCGGCATCCTGAACGCCGGGGCGATCGCAGCATGGTCGCCCGAGCTCGCCAATGCGGTGGAAGCGGTGCTCGATGCGCGCGAATGTCCGGTGGTGCTCGGCGGCGATTGCACGATCCTGCTGGGCTCGATGCTGGCGTTTCGACGGCGCGGTCGCTACGGCCTGCTCTTCATCGACGGCAATGCCGATTTCTTCCAGCCCGAACAGGAACCCAATGGCGAGGGCGCCTCGATGGACCTCGCCTTCGTCACCGGCCACGGCCCGCCGCTCCTGACCGACATCGAAGGCCGCGGTCCCCTCGTCCGCTCCGAAGATGCCGTCGCCTTCGCGTACCGCGATCACAAGGATCAGAAGGAATATGGCAGCCCGCCGCTTCCCGGGGAGCTCAAGGCGATTGACCTTCCTGCGATACGCGCGATGGGCATCGCAGCCGCCGCGCGCGAAGCTGTCGAGCACCTGACCCGTGCCGGACTCGACGGCTTCTTCGTCCATCTCGACGCCGATTGCCTCGACGACGCCCTCATGCCGGCCGTCGATTTTCGCGTGCCGGACGGATTGTCATGGGACGAGCTCGGCGTCGCGCTTCGCTTCGCCCTGGCGAGCGGCAAGGCCGTCGGCCTGGAAATCACGATCTACAATCCGCGCCTTGACGCGGACGGCAGCGCCGGACGTGGCCTGGCGGACGTGCTGGCTGCAGCGCTCGGATCGGCCGCGCCCTGAACCGGACAAATCCGGCTTCCGGCGCAACAGCGCGCAGACCGCCTCAGCCGGCCACGCGATCCTGTCATGCACGTCTTCGGCGGATCGCGGCGCGCCGACGCGAGGTCGAGCCACGCGGTAATACACGACGTCCTAGCGCTGCGGATAGATCGTCTCGCCGCGCGCCAGCATGGCCACGAAATCGGCGATCTTCTTCTTGCGCCCCGCCTCGGTCTTCATGTTGTGCACGCGGAAAGCCAGGGCGAAACGGTTCTGCGCGCTCAGGCGCGGCAGCATGGCCCGCGCCGCGGGATAGGCGTCGATCGCGGCCTGAAGATCGTCGGGAATCGCCAGGTTCTTGCCGCTCTTGTAGGCCTTGTCCCAGCGCCCGTCGGCCTTGGCCGCCGCGACCTCGCGCAGGCCGTGCTCGGTCATGCGCCCTTCCGCCACCAGCCGGGCGACATTGTCGACATTGATCTGGCTCCAGATGCTTTTCCTGCCGCGCGGCGTGTAGCGCTGCAGGTAGCTCGTAGCGTCGAGGCTCTTGCGCACCGCGTCGATCCAGCCCCAGCAGAGCGCCGCGTCGATCGCCTCCTTCGGGGTGATCGACGGCAAGCCGGAGCCGACCTTGTGGATCCTGATCCAGACCTCGTCCTGCCGGTCGTGATGGGCCCCGAGCCAGTCGTAGAAGCTGGCCGCATTCTCGAACTCAAAAACCTTGTCGGGGTCCACCTTGATCGGCGGCATCAGCGCATGTCTCCGGGCGCATAGGCCTTGGCGAAAGGCGGCGGCAGGGTACTGGCCTTCACCTCGAAGATCTCCACCGCATCGGGCAGTTCCACAAGATAATCGGCGTCCTCCGCAAGGTGCCGGATCCGCCGCGGATCGGGCCCGGCGAAGCGCGACATGGCGCCGATATCCGGCCAGAAGGACATGACGACGAAATCGCTCTCGCCGTCCCGGTCCTGCCTGAGCATCTGCACGCCGAGCGCGTGCTTGCGCAGATCCGGCAGGCCCTCGTCGTGGAGATAACGCTCATAGGCGTCGGCGCGTGCCGCCACCGTCCTGCCGCGCCAGATCCGGACGATGCCGGCGCCGGTCGTCGAAACATCCTGTGCCATGTCGCAAGCTCCCTGAGCATCACGTCGTTGACGGCGTTCGACGCCTGGACTTGCTCCGAACGCCGGCTCGAACCATACTAATGGCCACAACCATTAGCAACATGAGGGCATTCACTTTCGATGACCGAAACGTTCCCGCCGTCCTGGCCCCTGCGTTTCGTCGGCGGCGCGCTGTGCCTCGACTTCATCAACACGCTGGACCGGCCGGGCGCCGCGAACGAGCGGGAATTTCTGGAAGGCTACGGTTCGCTTCTCACCTGGAGCGCGGCGCGCGGTCTCGTGGGTGCGACCGCATATGCAAAGCTCGGGCGGCAGGCCGAAGCGGAGCCGGACGCAGCCGCCGCCGTCTTCCGCGATGCGCTCGCCTTGCGTGCCGCGATCCGCGTGCTGGCCGATGCCGCCGCCGACGGCGCCGATCCGGCATCCGCGCTGTCGCCGCTGAACCGATGGCTCGGGCGCCTCGCAACGCCGCCACTGATCCGCCCGGCCGAGGGGCGCAGCGGCTTCGCCTTCCACCTGCCGGGCGATGCCCTCGACGAGCCCCTGCGGCCGGTGCTCTGGACCCTGGCGCCGCTGCTCGCCTCCGACGATTTCGCCCGGCTCCGGCGCTGCCAGGCGCAGGCCTGCGACGCCGTCTTTCTCGATCACACGGCCAATCGATCACGCATCTGGTGTTCCGACGACATCTGCGGCAACCGCGAAAGGGTGCGCCGGGCATATCAGGCCCGGCGTGCGCGCAAGGCCCCCTGATCGCCGCTCAGGACGCGCTAGACGCGCCCGGGGCGATAAAGCTCCGCCGCCCGCCCGAGCAGATCGGCAAGACCGGCGCGCAGTTCCGCCGGCTGCAGCACCTCGACCTCCGGGCCTAGCCGCGCAAGGTCATAGACCGCCTGGCGATATGGCCCGACCGGCAGGCGGCCCTGGCGCCAGCCAGCCGCCCCGGGCGCATCGAGCTCCAGTCCGGCTCGCACGAAAGGCGGGCTGACCGACATCAGGATGCGCAGGCCGAGCGGCGATAGCCGGACGACCGCGACATGCGGATAGAGCTCGGCATCCAGCCGTTCGGTCGAGGCCTTCCAATAGGCCGCGAGATCGAAGCCGGCAGGCCGCGTGAAACTTTCGGCAATGACCTCGAGCGCCTCGACCCGGCCGATGCGGAAGGTCCGCACGCTCCCGTCGACCGCACCGACCACATACCACGCTCCGGCCTTCATGACGATGCCGAGCGGGTCGACCGTCCGCTCGACCTCGCCCTTCCAGCTCCGGTAGCGGATCCTGAGCCGGCGCTGGCGCCAGACCGCATCGGCGATGGGACCGAGATGCGCGGGCCGGTCGGCGTCGGTGAACCAGCCCGGTGCGTCGAGATGGAAACGGGCCCGCATCTGCTCGGCACTGGCCCTCTGGTCCTGCGGCAAGGCCGCCAGCAGCTTGGTCTGCGCGGCGGCGGCGGCCGCGCCGAGACCGAGATCGTCGGCGGCATCGCCGAGCCCGCTCAGGAACAGCGCTTCCGCCTCGCGCGGCGACAGGCCGTTGAGCCGCACCCGATAGCCGTCGACGAGCCGGTAGCCGCCTTCCGCACCGCGCTCGGCATAAACCGGCACGCCGGCAGCGCTCAGCGCGTCGATGTCGCGATAAATCGTGCACACCGAAACCTCCAGCGCCTCGGCGAGCGCCGGAGCGGTCACCTGGCCGCGCGCCTGGAGGGTGGTGAGAATGGACAGGAGCCGGCTCGCGCGCATGACGCGGGCTTATAAACAAACCTGACACGAACTGACAGGTATGAGCGGCTATTGTGCTTCGGGGCCGATCGACCGGCTCGTACACTGGCAGGCATGCGATGAGCGATCCGGCGTCACGCCTCAAGCGGGCGATCCACCCCATTCCCGATTTCGTCACCGAGGCGCTCGAGGCCCGGGGGCTCACGGCCGCCTATGCGGCCCGGCCGCCCTACCAGCGCAACGACTATGTCGGCTGGATCACCAGGGCGAAGCGCCCTGAAACCCGGCGCAAACGCCTCGACCAGATGCTCGACGAGCTGACGCGTGGCGACGCCTACATGAACATGCCCTATCGCGGCTGAAAGGACGACGACCATGGCCGGCCCCATCCTCAATCTCGACGCCCTCACCTTCCTGCCCCGCCCGCCGGATCGAGCACCGACCGGCGCCGCGGCCGAGCGCTACGATGCCAAGGTCGCCTTCATCGGCCCGAGCATCGGCGCCAAGAAGCTCGGCTACAACATCACTGCGGTGCCCCCGGGAAAGCGCGCCTTTCCGATGCACAGCCACCAGGTGAACGAGGAAATGTTCTTCATCCTCAGCGGCACCGGCGAGCTGCGGCTGGGCGCGGAGACCTGGCCGGTCCGTCAGGGCGACATCATCGCCTGCCCGGCGGGCGGGCCGGAGACCGCCCACCAGATCGTCAATACCGGCACCGAGGAGCTGCGCTATCTCGCTGTCAGCACGCGCATATCGCCCGACATCACCGAATATCCGGAAACCGGCCGCTTCGGTCTCCTCGCCGAGGTCGCGCCGAAACCGGACGGCACGCCCCGGGTCATGATGTTCATCGGCCGCGAGGACCAGAGCCTGCCCTATTGGGAAGGCGCCTGAGCCGCCCTCAGAGGCCGAGGGCCCGGCCGTCGCTGCGCGGATCGTGCGCGCCGGTCATCGTGCCGTCCGGCTCGATCCTGATCGCGCCGGGATGGCCGGCAAGCGGGCTCTGCGCCGGAATCGGGCTCATCTCGTGGCCGCGCTCGGCGAGCTTGGCGAAAACCTCCGGCCCGGCATCCTGTTCGAGCTTCAGGCTGTCGCGCGAATCCGAGAAGGTGCGGCCGAGCAGGAAGCGCGGCCGCGCCAGCGCCGAAAGCGGATCGAGCCGGTAGTCGATCAGCCGGGTGAGCACCGCGGCCAGTGTCTGCGGCTGGCCGTCGGCGCCCTGGGTGCCGTAAAGCAGATGCGGCCTTCCGCCCTTCAGATAGAGGCCAGGATTGAGCGTGTGGAACGGCCGCTTGCCCGGGCTGAGCGCGTTCGGGCTTGCCGGATCGAGGCTGAACGAGGCCCCGCGATTGTGCCAGAGAATGCCGGTATCGCCCGCGACGACCGCGCTGCCCCAGTCGAAATAGACCGTCTGCAGCATGCTGACGCAATTGCCCTGCCGGTCGGCGGCGCCGACATAGACGGTGTCGCCGGCCTGGAACACGTGCGGCCAGGCTCGCGCCCGCTCCATGCGGATCGCCCTGGCATGCGCGTCGAGATTGGCCTTCGACAGCAGGCGATTGACCGGGACATCGGCGAATTCCGGGTCGGCAATGTAGCGGTTGCGGTCGGTAAAGGCCTGTTTCACCGCCTCCACCATGAGATGATAGTGGTCGGCGCTGCCTTCCGGATATTGCGCGAGGTCGAAACGTTCGAGGATGCCCATGATCTCGAGCGTGGTGAGCCCTTGTGTCGGCGGCCGGAGGCCGATCAGTTCGCCGCCGCGATAGCCGACGCGCAGCGGCGCCTCGTCGCGCGCCCGGCAGCGGGCGAGATCGTCGAGCGTGAGCGGCGAGCCGGCCTTCTTGAGTCCGGCGGCGATGCGCTCGGCCAGGCGGCCTTCATAGAAGTCGCGCCCGCCACGGGTCGCGATCAGCTCGAGCGATGCGGCAAGCTCCGGCTGGACCAGGGTTTCCCCGACCTCCGGTATCCGCCCGTTGTCCATGAAGATGCGCCGGATATCCGGCCAGTCCTTCAGATTGTCGGCCTGGAACACCTGCCAGAAGCGCTGCGACGGCGTGACCGGAAAACCCTTGGCGGCATATTCGATCGGCCGCTCGAACAGCGACTCCCAGCTGAGCCGGCCTTTCCAGCTCTTGCGGCTGAAGTCGAAGGCCTGGTCCCAGGTGTCGACGGCCGCGGCCGCGGTCAGCGCCGAGCCTGCCCCCCGCACGGGAATAGCGCCGCGATAGGCTGGCGGATCCAGCGCCGCCTGGCCAGCGCCCGAGAGCGTGCGGACATTGCCCCTGGCATCGCTCAGCACCATGAAGCAGTCGCCGCCGATGCCGCAGAAATGCGGATAGGTCACCGACAGCGTCGCGCCGATCGCGATCGCCGCCTCGACGGCATTGCCGCCTTTCCTCAGCACCTCGAGCCCGGCCCGCGTCGCCAGGTCGTGCGGGCTCGTGACCATGCCGGTGGTTGACCGCGCAAGGGCGGCGGGCTCGGACGGGGCCCCGGCCCGCGCGGTCGCGGCGAAGGCGGCGCTCATCGCCGTTCCAGCAAGAAGCATGCGGCGCGACAGGCGCCCTGCGAAATCGTCGCTACCCACCTGATCGTCTCCCTGTCCATGCGCGGTCGTGAATGCCGCGCTTGGGATAATGTATGCCAGACATCGACAGGCATCGAGACCTCACTCACCGTCTGCATGCGATTTTCCCGAATTTCCTTTTGCTGCAATGCGATAGGACGCGATCTGCGATTGCCGCCTGGACCGACGGGCAACTGCCGGCCACAGCCCTCATCGGCATGGCCGCAGCCCGGCGCGCCGGGCCGCTTCGCGGCGCATCATCGCCTTGAAGGCGGATCGGCTGCGATAGCCGAGCCCGGCCGCGACGCGCACAGCCGGCTCGCCGGCGGCCTGCCGCGCGGCTGCCTCGAAGAGCCTGAGCTGGCGCAGCCACGCGCCGACCGAAAGGCCCGTCTCCAGCCGGAACGACCGTGTCAGCGAACGTCGGCTCATGCCAACCGCAAGACACCAGTCGTCCAGGCTGCGCGACAGGCCTGGGTCATCCATCAACACCCGGGCGAGCCCGGCGAGACGCCGGTCCACCGGGAGCGGCAGGACCAGAGGCACGATTCCGGCACGGCCGATCTCGTCGAGCACGAGCGCGGCGAGGTGGCCGCCGCGCCCGCTGTCGCCGCCCATGGCGGTTTCATCGACGAGCGCCGCGATCGCCGCCGCCAGAAGCGGCGACACCGCGATCACCCGGCAGCCTGGCGCCGGGGCGCACGCCGCCTCGCGTGCGACGTGGACCACATGCATGGCGACGTCGCCATGCATCGCGACGTCACAGGCAACGCCGGCCGGCAGCCACAGCGCGTGGCGCTCCGGCACCATCCAGGTGCCGGTACCGGTGGCCGCGAGAATCAGGCCCGATGTCGCGAGCAGGAGTTGGCCGCACCCATGGCTTCGCGCTCCGGTGCGCGTGCCAGCCGGAAACGCCCTGGCCACCGCAGCGGCCGGCTGCCTGCCCGCCGCATCGTGGCGCGCCGCGCCCACGACCGGCGGAGCGTCGATTGCATCCCATCCCGACATCGACCCTCTCCTTCTCCGGAACGCGGTGGCCGGAAGCCGCCCGGCCTACCGCACGGCTTCCTTCGCCGACGGCAGCGGCTCGGTCGGCTCGGCATGGTGATGCGCGCCGAAATGCGCGGTCAGCCAGGCGAAGATCGGACCGAGGGCATTCATCAGCATGGTGGCGGCCAGGGCGATCAGGGGATCGCCGGGCATCGGCCCGAAATTGCCGAACAGCGTGCCGAAATAGGAAGCGAAGCCGAAAAACATGCCGGGCACGAAGCTGAACAGCGGCAGCCGGCCGAGCAGCATCATCGTGCCGTTGAGCGTGAACAGGATGGCACATTGCGCCGCGATCAGGGCAGCACCCTGCAGATGCTGGCCGGCAAACTTGAAGCCCATCACGATCAGGAAGGCGAAGACCGTGCCGATCGGCATGGTCGTCCAGATTTTCTTCAGCACCTCGGGCTTCGGTCCACCGGCGGCAAATGTGCCGGCCCAGGCAATGAAGATAGCCCAGGGCGGCAGGTGCGACGGCGTGAAGATGGTGGTGGCGGCGAGCGCCGAGGCGACGACTTCTGCAGGCAGTTTCCTCATGACGGGTTCCTCATGGCATTTCCCCTTTTGGTCGTTGTTCCCGCCGCTGGTTGATCCGGCGGCGGGGCAGACAGGCTCGGATCAGGCGTGGCTGTGGCCGCAGCCCCGGCAGATGCGGCTCTCGATCTTGGTGATGACGGTGATACGGCCCCGCTTCAGCACCCAGGACCGCGGCGGCAGGTCGAGCAGCGCATCGGCGACGGTCAGCGTGTCGAGGATCATCAGATCGGCCTGCTTGCCGACCGCCAGGCCATAGTCGTCCTGCAGGCCGACCGCGCGGGCGGCGTTGCTTGTGCCCATCTTCAGCACCTCGGCCTGATGTTCCGGCGTGCCGAACTGGATGAGATGGGCCAGCAGATTGCCGATCTGCAGCGGATCGGCCTTGCCGAACGGCGTGAAGGCGTTACGGATATTGTTCGAGGAATAGGCGACGTTCACGCCGGCCGCGTGAAGCGCCCGGACCGGAGTGAGGCCGCGGCGCGGATTGCCGTCGTCGCGCCGGCCGCCGAGATAGACGTCCGTCGCCGGCAAGGTGACGATGTGGATGTCGGCCTCCAGGAGGAGCTCCGCGATCGGCTTCAGCGCCTCGGTGGTCAGCGAACCGAGGCTCGTGACGTGGCCGAGCGCGACCCGGCCGCGATAGCCGGTCTCGATCGTCTTGCGCGCGATATATTCGGTGGCGGCGAAGCGCCGGTCGCTGGTATCGTCGGCAAAGTCGACATGCATGTCGACCGGCAGGTCGCGCGCTATGGCGAGATCGAAGACCCGGTCGATGTGGCCGCAGGTGTCGCTCCAGTTCAGTTCGTTATAGGGGCAGCCGCCGACCACGTCGGCGCCCATGCCGAGCGCCTCCTCCATCAGCCCCTGGACGCCCGACGTCTTCAGCCAGCCTTCCTGGGGGAAGGCGACCACCTGCAGATCCAGGAGGTCGCGGTATTCGTCCTTGAGCTGGAGCGCGGTCTCGACCCCGATCAGTCCCTGGATCGGGTCGACGTCGGGGTGGGCCCGCACCACCACGGTGCCGTTCCGGACCGCCATGTCCAGCACCTGGCGCGAGCGGTCGAGAACGTCGTCGCGCTCCTGCTTGGACTTGAGGATGCCGGTGACCCGGATCGCCTCGTCGAGTGTGCCGAAACGCGGCGGCAGGCGGCGATGCAGGAAGGCCTTTTCCAGATGCAGATGCGGCTCGATGAAGCCCGGCAGCGCCACCCGGCCCTCGGCGTCGATCTCCTCATCGCCGGCCTTGTCGATCGCCTCCTCGATCGCGACGATGCGGCCATTGGCAATGCCGATATCGACGAGCGGGCTTTCGTCGTCGATACGCACCCGCCGGATCACCATGTCCATGCGCCCCCTCCTCCCATGCCGTCGTCCCGAACGGATGGGAGCTTAGGGACGCTCCTGCGAGGCGAAAATCGGCGCTGTCCTAGCCGGCTCTCGGATTTGTCCTAGAAGCGCTGCAGCAATTGCGCAGCCGACACGGCCTGGTGCCCGGCCACCTCAGTCGAGCTGATAGCGCAGCGCGTAGCGCACGAGGTCGGCCGTCGTCTCGGCCTCCATCTTGGCCAGCAGATTGGCCTTGTGCGTGCTCGCCGTCTTGACGCTGAGACCGAGCTCGCGGGCGATGTCCGAGATCTTGCGGCCCGCCACCAGGAGATCGAAGACCTCGCGCTCGCGCGGCGTCAGGCGGCTGTGCGGCAATTCGGCCGGCGGGCCGCGCGTCACGCGGATGGGCCTGAGGGAGGCCGCCGCGCTGACGAAGACTTCGCCGCGCGCCACCTTCCGGATCGCCTGGATGAGCTGGTCGGACGCGCTGTTCTTGGTGACATAGCCCGCCGCGCCCGCCTTGAGCGCCTCGACGATATATTGCTGTTCCTCGTGCATGCTGAGCACGACCACGCGCCGATCGGTGGCGCCGACATCGCGCACCAGCGCCATGCCGCTGCGCCCGGGCATCGACAGGTCGAGCAGGATGATGTCGCAGGGCGTCGCCGGCAGCAGCGCCAGCAGCTCGTCGCCGTTGGTCGCCTCGCCGACGACCTCAAAATCGGCCTCGTCGCCGAGGATCTGCTTCAGCCCCTCGCGGAAGATGGTGTGGTCGTCGCTGATGAGCAGGCGGATCATCGCTGCGCCTCCCTGGTGGGCCGACTGGGCTTCAGCGGCAGGCGGACGCGGACCGTGGTGCCGGCGCCGGGGGCGCTGTCGACGGCAAGGGACCCGCCCAGCATGCGCGCGCGCTCGGCCATGCCGGCAAGCCCGAGGCGCCCGGGCCAGGACGCCCTGAGATCCATGCCCCGCCCGTCATCCCGGATCTCGAGCCTCAGCTCGCCGGCCTCGTGACGTACGCCGATCGCGGCGCGGCGCGCCCGGCTGTGACGGATGATGTTGGTCAGGGCCTCCTGCACGATGCGGAAGGCCGCGGTGCTCACCTCGTCCGAATAGGCGAGATCCTCCCGGTCGAAGGACAGCGTCAGGGCAAGATCCGCATGGCGGCCGGAAAGGCTCTGGGCGAGCCATTGCACGGCCAGAACCAGCCCCAGCTCGTCGAGGATCAGCGGCCGCAGGTCGGCGGCGATCCGCCTGAGGTCGACCACCGCCTGGTCGACGATCGACATCAGCCGGTCGACGCGGAGCCGTGGCAGTTCCGGAGCGGCGGGCATGCGGTCGCGCAGCCAGCCGAGCTCCATCTTGAGCGCGGTCAGCGTCTGGCCGAGCTCGTCGTGCAGCTCGCGCGAGATGCGCGCCCGCTCCTCCTCGCGGATCGATTGAAGATAGTTGGTGAGCTCGCGCAATTGGGCGCGCGAGCGGATCAGCTCGCCCTCGGCCATCTTTCGCTCGGAAATATCGCGGGATATGCCGACCGTGCCGATGATCCGACCATTGGCGTCGCGAATCGGCGACTTGATCGTATCGAACCAGCGCAGATCACCCTTGCCGTCCGGCCGCGCCTCCTCGTAGCGCCGCCGCCGGCCGCTCTTCAGCACGGCGCGGTCGGTGCGCAGATAGACGTCCGAGATCTCGCGCGGCCAGATCTCGTCCGGCCGCCGCCCCAGGACGGCCGCTTCGGGACGTCCGACAATATCGAGATAGGCCGTGTTGACGGCGAGGTAGCGGCAGTCGCGGTCCTTCAGCCACGCCATGTCGGGAATGTTGTCGAGAAGTGCGCGCTGCTGTCTTTGACTGTCGTCCTCGGTCATGTCCTGGCGCCGTCAATCGCTGAGCAGCGAGATCTTCGATCACGCGCGCCGCCGGGTGCAACCCCAAGAAAATGCAGGGAGCTCCGGCGATCTGGCCCGATCGCGCGCACCACCGGCGCCCATCGCACGGCCGGGCCAGCCGAGCCCTGCGGGACGGGCCCTCGCCGCAAGGTGGGCCGATGGCGACCGACCGCAATCTGGCGTCCGCCCCGGCGCAGGCGGCTCGGCAGGCCTAGCGCCGCGCCGGGTGGGACAGCCTCCCGTCGGCGAAACGCGGCAGATGGTCGTGGAGCACGAACCAGGAAAGACCATCGCCGGTCCATTGGTGCGCCTTGGGCAGGACCCGGCTCGCCTGGTCGAGCGTGCCATGGCTGACCGAGACGAAAGGCCCGTCGTCCTCCACGAAGAACAGCGGCGTGCCGCAGGTGCCGCAGAAGCAGCGCTCGCCGACGGCGCTCGACCGGAAACGCGACGGCTCGCCCTGAACCAGGGCGAAGGCCGCCTTGGGCACGATCAGATTGAGCGAGACCGGAGCGCCGCTGCGCCGGCGGCAGGTGGCGCAATGGCAATAGACAACGTCGAAGACCTCGGTGGCGACGTAGCGCACGCCGCCGCACAGGCAGCCGCCGGTCATCGCTTCATGCATGGTGCCCTCCTGGTACGGCCTGGCGCGAAAACCCGCGGCACCGAGGATAGCATCCGACGCGCCGGCGCCCAGCGGAAGGTGGCTTCTTCAGGAGATCTTGTCAGCACGACGTCTTCTCAGCACGACGTCATGGCGAGCCGGTCGACCGCCGTCTCGAATTGTGGATCCTCGCCACGCATGTCCAGCGGCCAGTCGACGGCGATGTCGGGCTGAACGCCGCGCCCTTCGAGGTCGACGCCGGGCGGGCCGGCATCCGACACGGCGAGCAGCAGGATATGGCGCTGGCCGATCGGGAACGGCTGGCCGGCGAGGAAGGAGCCCGCCGTGGCGGTCCCGATCAGCGGCGCGCGCTCGTTCGCCTTGAACAGGAAGGCGGTCCATTCCTTGCCGCTGCGCGTGCCGGCATCGACCAGCAGCGCCATGGGTTTGCGATAGATCGCGCCGGTGCCGATGAACGGCGCCGCATAATCCGGCCCGGCGCCGCCGAAGCCGCCGCGCAGGTCGAGCACCATGGCCGAGGAACTGGTCGCGAAGCGGCGCGCCGCGACCGTCAGCGTCTCCAGAAAGGCCGGATGCGTGCCGGTCGGCAGCATCAGATAGGCAATGCGCGCGCAGCCGCGCGCGACGACATGGGCCGAGCCCTGCATGGCGCGCAGCATCATGCGCTGAACGCCGTCCTGGGCGATCGGCACCAGCGCATGGCGCTCCGCCTCGTCAGCGCCGCTGCGCCAGGTCAGCGTCGCGGCCGCGCGGCCGGCAAAGGCGCGCACCGGCGCGAAAGGCCGGCTGTCGGCCGAGATCATGGTGTCGCCGCGCCGCAGGCCCGCCCGCTCGGCGGCCGAGCCTTCATAGACCTCGGCGACGCGCCAGCGGCCGTCGCGCCGCACGAACCAGGCCCCGATATGCGGCATGGCGGGCTCGTCCAGCGACCGGCCGAAAATGCCGCGAAAAGCCCAGAACGCCTGCTCTTCCGCCGAGACCAGCTGAGTATGCGACGTGCCGAGCGCCTTCAGCAGGCCGTTGACCGCCGCCAGCACATCCTGATCGTCAGGCGGCGGACCTGTCCGCGCCACCGCTGCGCGCGCGACCACCTTGGCCATGTCCCAGGCCTCGAGGCGCGTCGCGACCGCGCCGTCGCGCGGCTTGTGGAACAGGAAGTGATGGGTTTCGGTAAGGCTGATGACCTCGGCGAGGAGCGCCGCCGGATCGAGGACCAACGTCTCGGCCGGCGCCGGCGAGGCCAACGCACCGAGGGCGAGCATGCCGACGAGCGCACGCCGGTCGACCCCGACCTGCCGCCCGCCGGCGCGCCATGGCAGAGCCTGGCCGCCTCGCACCTCCGCCATGATAGCCGGCCCCT